>JAAZAH010000352.1 GCA_012514415.1 Sandaracinaceae bacterium | reverse complement strand
CCGCCCCTTCGATCTGCCGATCAACGACATAGCCCGCCTTTCCGAGCTGGTGAGCCACCCTCTCGGCCTCCTCCCTGGGATTGACGCCCACCCCCAGATAATCGAGTGGATCCTGGACGAAATCAGGACCCCCGCATCCGATAAGGAACGCGATCGTCCCGACCATGAGCGTTTGCGAGGCAGAGCGAATCAAAGTTGATACAATTTGCGACATCGCACCGAAGGAGATCGATGTGCTCGATGAGCACCCACGCCGGGTAAATGAGCTCGAACATCGTGCGCGAAAAGCGAACGAAGCAAAAGATGCGAACAAGAAGACACCCGTTCTCCTTCCTGCTTTCGATTTAATCCATCCGTGAAGCGGGATCCAGCGCCCTTGTCTCCCCGCTCTTTCCGACGTCGATCGAGCCTCTCGCTCAAGCCTCGGCGAGGGCGAGCACAAAGGCATCGACTCTCCTCACGCCCGCCTCGAAGAGCACTTCAGCCGCCGCATCGAGCGTCGCTCCCGTCGTCATTACATCATCGACGAGGAGGATCTTCGCGCCGTCGAGCTCGCCCTCTTTTGCTCGAATTTCAAAGGCTGAGTGAAGATTCTGAAGGCGCTCTTCGCGGTCGAGCTCGGCTTGGGGTGGCGTGACGCGAGTCCGCACGAGACTTCTCCGATCGAGGGGAACACCCAATAGGGAAGCGATCTTTGCGGCAAGGAGGGCGGCTTGGTTGTAGCCTCGCGCTCGCTGGCGCGATGGATGGAGGGGGATGGGCATGACGCGATCGATGGAGATGCCGGAGCGGAGCACCTTCTCGGCCATCGGCACGCCGAGGCGCGGACCGAGATCGCTTCGACCACGGTATTTGAGCTCGTGGACGGCGTCGCGGATCGGCCCCGAATAGAGAAAGAGGGCAGGAGCATCCTCCTCCGCATATTCGAGAGAGAGCGCACAGCCTTCACAGAAAAGCGCGCCCTCGCTCTCACGCTCACAAGCGGCGCAGCGAAGCGGTGCGAGGAGTTCGAAGAAGGATTCGAGGAGCGGACGCCACATGCCCCATTCATCGCAAGCGGACACGCGGGATTTCGTGTCCGATGCAGACACCGCCCTGGGCGCAATGCTCAATGCGAGTAGGGCTCGCCGCGAAGAATCGTAAAGGCTCGATAGATTTGCTCGGCGAGGAAAAGCCGCGCGAGGCGATGGGGGAGCGTCATCTTCGAGAGGCTGAGTTCGTACGTGGCCCGCGCTCGGATCTCGTGTGGCAGGCCGTATGCGCCCCCGATAACGAAGACAAGATTCTTGGTTGCGAGATCGTCCCGCTCGGAGCGGATGAGCTCAGCGAGCCCTGCGGAGCTCATCATTTTCCCGTCGACCTCGAGCGCGACGACGCGCGCATCGGTCGGGATGGCGCGTTCAAATCGGCGAATCATCTCCGCGTCATCGGCGTCCCGAAGCTCGACCTCGTCGAAGCTCGTATAGCGCTTGATCCGCCCGTAGTAATCTTGGACGGCATCGAGGATGCCGCGCTCGCGGATCTTCCCGACAGAGACGATCCGAAGGTGCAATGTTCCTCAGCCCTCGGTCGAGATGCGCGCGGCGTCGATCCAGAGCGCCTCGAGATCGTAATAACCGCGCGTCTCTTCGTGAAAGACGTGCACGATCACATCGCCATAATCGACGAGAGCCCAGTGCCCGCGCGGCAACCCTTCGACGCCGAGACATTTGAGGCCGAGCTCTTCACGCACGTGTTCCTCGATGCCACGAACGATGGCGTTGACTTGGCGATCGCTCCGGCCGCTCATGACGATCACATAATCGGCATAATCGACTTTGCCGCGCACATCGATGATCTCGATGTTCAGAGCCTTCTTGTCCATCGCGGCGGATGCGATCCCGAGCGCGAGGGTGCGCGGATCGACGCCCGACATCATGGACGCGGTCTTTTTCGTCTGCTTCTCTTCCACTATCACGCTCGATCGTAGCAGCTTATTGTCCGGAAGGGAGTGCTCTTTTTGCGTGAGGCTTTGAGGCGAGCCGCGGCGGATTCATCCCGGGTTGATCACGCATTCATCGCGGAAGCAGGACGAGATCGTCTCGGTGTACGACAACGCGCGCAGCCTGGGGCACGCCGTCCTTCGCGCGAGTCCCGGCCACCTTCGCCACCTCAGGGGCACCGATGCGCGCAAGTCCGCGTGCGATCTCGCGCTGGGCGGGGTCAACGATCGCGATCGCTTCCCCCTCTTGAAAATTGCCGCGGACGCCAAGGATCCCTCCTGGCAGGAGGCTCGCGCCATCCTCGAGGAGCGCGCGCGCGGCCCCATCGTCGATGAAGATGGTTCCCTTGGGCTTGAGCGTGTAGGCGATCCAATGCTTCTTGGTCCGGAGACTCTCACCCGACGGCCAAAAGAGCGTCCCTTCGTCTTCGCCATCGAGGATGCGTTCGAGCAGATCTTCGCGGCGCGCATCACCGATGATCACCGGGATACCATGAGCAAGCGCGCGTTTTGCGGCATCGACTTTGGAGCCCATCCCGCCGAGTCCGACATCGTCCGTCGGGGGACGGATGAGCGACGCGAGCTTATCGGGATTTTCGACGAAGGAGATGCGGCGGTTGTCCGAATCCAGCACGCCTTCGACATCCGTCAAAAGAACGAGGAGATCGGCATCGACGAGCGCTGCGACTAACGCGGCGAGCTGATCGTTGTCGCCGAACTTAAGCTCGTGAACGGACACGGTATCGTTTTCGTTGATGATGGGGACGACGCCGAGATCGAGGAGCGCGGTGAGCGCGTTCCGGGCGTTGAGATAACGGTCGCGATCGGCGAGATCGGCGTGCGTGAGGAGGATCTGCGCTGCGCGCATCCCGTAAGGCGCGAAGGCCTGTTCGTACGACCACATGAGGGCGCTCTGCCCGGCGGCGGCGACGGCCTGTAGAAGAGCAAGGCGCTTAGGACGCTCGGTGATGCCGAGGCGCTTTCGCCCGGCAGCCACCGCGCCCGAAGAGACGAGGAGGACCTCACGCCCGCGAGATTTGAGGCCGTGGATCACGCGCGCCATGAGGGCGAAGCGATCGTCATCGGCGAGGAGAGAGCGACTTCCGATCTTAAGAACGATCCGCTGTGCTCGGGCGAGCTGCTCTCGCTCGGGCTGCTTGGTTTGCGCGGGGCTCATGGCTCGCTCCGCTGGAAATAAGCTCGGAAGCGCGCCTCGAACGGAATGAGAAGATCGTCCGGGAGGTCGGCGATCGCGTCAAGGACGGTATCGACGCCCAGCTCGACAAGGTTGCGATCGTCCTCCGGCGCATCGAAATCGCGCATTCCCTTCGACGCGCCACTTCGCCCGTGTTTGGCAAGCGAGTCGACGAGCGCACCGACAAGCGCGGGGATGCCTTCGCGGGTCGCCTCGTCGAGGGCCGTTCGGATATCGGACGCTTCGATGGCGCCGATTCGAGGTCGGGTGTTTTGGCGTTCGTTGAGGTAGAGCTCAAAAAGATGGGCCTCGATCAAGGTGCGTGCGCCGGTCTCGAATCGTAGCAAAGCGCGAGCGGGCAAGAGGAAGCGCTGGATAAGGGAGCGCCCCGCGCGGAGAGCAAGGCGCTTTCGGAGGCCGTGCTGTGAGGCGTCCGGTGGACGGATGAGGATCAAGCGAGCCTCCCGCTCGAGGTGAATGCCGTGGGAGCGCGCAATCCGGCGAAAGACCGACGAGCGCGCGGTTTCGGCAAGGTGGGTATCGACGAACGGGATCGGGACGCTCTGAAGGAACGCCGCCGCGATCGCGTAAACGCCCGCATGAGTGCGGGGAGCTCGGGAATTCTGATCCACTGCCAGGATTGTAGCGCTTTGACGCGCGGATGCCGCTTTTTCGCACGCCGCGGAGCGCAGCGAGGTTGCCGCACGCTCCCCGCGGGACCCAGGTTGAGGCGCGCTCGCGATCGAACGGGCCGATTCCACTCAGCCGAAACCGCCGCGCCCCCGCGCGATGCCGCAATTTGCGACCATGACCGTAGCTCCGATCCTCGACAAGCCAGCAGCCGAGGTCGATGGCTTCTACATCAACCTGGGTCCGTCCGTGCTAGTGTCCCTCCGATGTTCGCCGCGGATTTCCCGGAATGGCTCGTTCGCCTCGCCGCGCTCTCGCTCGGGGCGCTCTTCGGTAGTTTCTTTAACGTCGCGATTTATCGCTGGCCGCGCGATTTATCCGTCGTCTCGCCCGGGAGCCGCTGTCCAAGCTGCGGCGAGCCCGTCAAACCTTGGCTGAACCTTCCCATCGTCGGCTGGCTCATGCTCCGAGGCAAAGCTCGCTGCTGCGGAGCCACCCTCTCGCCCCGCTATTTTCTTGTCGAAGTGCTCGGAGCCGTCCTCGCGCTCGCCGTCGCCGAACGATATTTCATCGGCGCGGAGTATGGCATGAGCGCCATCCGCGCGGGGCTCGATTTCGCCCTCTACTTCGCCTTCGTCGGCGGGATGATCGTTGCAACCTTTGTCGATCTCGAGTGGATGGAGATCCCGGACGAGGTCACTTTGCCACTTGTCGCCATCGGGCTCGTCTCGGCTCCCTATCGCACGGGCGAAGAGGCGCTTGACCTCGCCGTCGGCGCTGGCGCCGGCTTCCTCATCGTCCAGATGGTCTTCGTCGTGAGCTACGAACAACTCTTTGGTCGCCGCGGGATGGGGGAGGGAGACGCCAAACTCCTCATGGCCATCGGCGCCTTCCTCGGGTGGAAGGCCGTCCTCTTCGCCCTCGTCGCCGGCTCCTTCCAAGGCCTAATCGCGGCTGGAATCTCACTTGCCACTGGGAAGAGCTTTACCCCCAACCCGCCCTACCATGAGCGCGCGGGCTACGAAGACTACGAAGACGATGAGGACGAGGAAGACGATGAGGGCGAAGAGGGTTCACCGATGAAGCTCCCCTTCGGCCCTTTCCTCGCGCTCGCGGCCATCGAGTGGCTCTTTTTCGGTCCCGAGCTCCTCGATCGCTGGTTCGGACTCTTCGAGTCGCAGCTCCACTGATCCAACCCCAAGCGTGGAGCGCGCAACACACGCGTTCGAAAGGCACGCTGCGGGGCGGTGCGCGCTTAAACATAAGCGCCCGCCATGGATTTTGGCGGGCGCGATGGGTTCAGGTCTGGGAGGCGCTCAGCTCGCGCGCTTTGCGACCGCGCGATAGTGGTCAAGAAGTCGCGGCGTCGAGAAGCGCTCGAGACGGGTCTTGTATCCCTCGTCCTTCACGCGCTTTTCGGCTTCGAGGATTTTCTGCACGAGGCTCGCGCGACCGCCGAACTCATCCTTCACGGTCTTGAGCACGGATTCGAGTCGGAGAAGCTTTCGGTTCGAGACGCGCTCAAGGTTGTCAAGCGAGCGATCGAGGAGCTCTCCGTCGCCGGCGAGACTCTTCACGGCCTCGACGAGCTTCGCCTTGGCGGCCTTGCGATCTTCACCGAAGCGTTCTTTTACGATTTCAAGCGGCGATTTCTTCATGATGTTCTCTATGGAGTGTAGGCCACCTGCCCCCGCAGACAACGGAACCTCGTTCCAGCTTGAAAATCCGCAGTGAGCTCGGCGCAGAAACTATAGGGCGCGGCATTTAGCACGCATTCGGCGAATGGCGCAAGCCAAGAGATGGCAATCGGCCCGAAAGATGGACGCACATCACCCGCAACAAGGGCCGGTGTCGAAAATATAGCGCGCAACACCTGCTTTTTCCACCGATCTATGCGATCTTGAAGGAAAGTCATGACCGCGACCATACGCCAGCCCTTTTTCGTCCTTGCGCTCGCCTTCGTACTCACCGCGTGGGCGTGCAATTGCGATTCGTCCACCGGCAGCAACGGCGACACCAAAGGGGGAGACGCCTCCGACGGAGATGCGAACGGCGACGGCGACGGCGATGACGATGACGGCGGAAAGAAGCCTCCCGGCACGGACGGCCCCCTCACAACCGAGATTCACGTCGTCATCACGATCGACAATGGCTACGGCTTTGGTTACGGCTCGGCCGATCGCATCAACCACTATTTCGAAGGACAGGCCGATCACGGAGCCGCCGGGATTTTCTACTGTAGCACTCCCTGTGAAAGCGACGCCGATTGTCTCGCTGCATGCGAAGGCCCTCCCGGAACGGCCAATTGCCCCGAAGATCTCGCCTGCGATGAGTTCGGCACCTGCAATCACGATCGCCGCGGCCCCGAGACCTATATCGTCCCAGCCGACGCAGCCCGCACCAACGATTATCTCTATGTGATCGCTTGGTCCGATGAAGCGGGAACGCAGGGTTTCATCGGCCAGTTCAAAGACGATCGCGGCTGGAACCGAATCTACACCGGCCATGGCGCGTGGGAAGTTTGCGCGACGGGTGACAACTACGATCCTCCCCCCCAGGGCGCGCACCTCGACGATACGGGGCCTCCGCTCGAGGATGCCGTCCTCGATGGTGTCGCGCGGATCGGCATCAACGAGTGGATCCGCCGCTGTAATCTCGGTCCTGACGCGCCCGAAGGTGAGAAGACCTATAGCGAGGGTTGGGTCTCCATCGACGAGGCCAACTCGAGGGGGCACCGCCTCCACGCGCTCTCGCACGAGGCCGAAGCGGGCATCGCCAACTTCCCGAATCTTTGCGGACGCCAGCCGGAAGATGCCGATCGCGGTGACGCCATCGATCCAGACGCGCGCTGGCTCTGGTATTACGACGCCGAGAAAATCACAAACCCCGACTCCATCTTCACCTCGAGTGAGTACCTCGGAGATTTCTATATCTTCCGTCTCCCGACCCGCGTCGTGATCGCGCCTCCGGGCTGAGCCGCCGCGGCTCGCGCTTGACCAAAGCGCGCCGAAGAATGAGAGTCGGGCTCGTTTATGGATCCGCTTATCACTGTCATTATCCCCGTCTACAACGAGGAGGCGATCCTCGAGACGGCCGTGCTCGGCCTCGTCGATAAGATGGAGCGGCTTGGCGAGTCGTACGAAATCATCCTCGCCGAAAATGGCTCAAGCGATCGAACGGTGAAGATTGCAGCATCGCTCGCCGAGCGCCTTCCGCAGCTCCGCTTTTTTAGCCTGGACGAGTCGAACTATGGGCTGGCGCTTCGGGAAGGGATCCTCCGCGCGCGCGGCCAATATGTGATCTGCGAAGAGATCGACCTCTGCGACGCGGATTTCCATCGACGCGCCCTCGCCAT
>JAAZAH010000351.1 GCA_012514415.1 Sandaracinaceae bacterium | reverse complement strand
GCGCTCGAATTCGAGGGCTTCAAGGTTCTGTCGGCGTCGACCGGGCGTGAGGCGTTGGATCTCGCGCGGAGCGAAAAGCCTGATTGCATCGTCCTCGACTTGATGCTCCCCGACATGAACGGGTACCAGGTGTGCGAGACGCTCCGGAAAGAGGGCTCGCTGACGCCGATCATGATGCTCACGGCGAGGAGCCAAGAGAGCGATAAAATCCGAGGACTCGACGTCGGCGCGGATGATTATGTGACAAAGCCGTTTTCGATTGGTGAGGTCCTCGCGCGCGTGCGTGCTCTCCTCCGGCGGGCCGATCCACAACGGGGAAAGGCCGGAGTGCGGCGAATCGAGATCGGCGCCTCCCTCATCGATCCGGTGGCGCAAACTCTGACGCGCGACGGCGTGCTCTCGCAGCTCAGCTATTACGAGGTCGAGCTCATCCGACTCCTCCACGAACGCCGTGGCGAACCCGTGAGCCGCGATGAAATCCTCGATCAGATCTGGGGAATCGAAGCGAACCCGACCAACCGCACGGTCGATAATTTCATCGTGAAATTGCGGAAAAAGATCGAGATCGATCCCGCATCACCCCGCCATATTCTCACAGTCTACGGCGTGGGCTACAAACTCGTTCTATAGTGCACGCATCATGGGCGCCGGAAGCACTACCCTCCTTTGGTACGCGGTCTGCATAATCGTCGTTTGCTTTATTGCGATCGTCGCTACGGGCCTCATCATCTATGGTCAGGCGGTCGAAGCGCGAAGAGGGCGTCGTCGCCTTCGCGAAAAGGCGCAAGCCGTCACGGGCGAAAACGATCCGAGCGACAACCCGCCGCTTGACCCCGACGATCCAGCCCGATAAAAGCATCTCATCAATCGTTTGGGTGATCCCGGCTCAGTTCGCGGGGATCGCCTCGTTTCATTACCGGGCGTGAGTTGGCCTGGGAAGGATTCGGGTAGGTGGCAGAGCCTTCTTTTTCGCCGTCCGATCCCTCGAGTGAGGAGCAGAAGCTTCCGAACGAGGCTCGGCTTGGTCGAAATATCGCCATCATCATTGTTTGGATCGCGATCGTCTATCTGGCCATCGTCGGATTTAATGCCGTCATCCGCGGCGTCTTCTTCCCCGAAGAGGATGCGTTGGCCCAAGAACTCGGCCCCCTCGGAGCCGAAGAATGTAAGGAGCAAGCGCTCGAGCTCCGGAAAGAACTTCTCGAGAAAGCCTCGGAAGTCGTCCGAACCACCGAGAGCGCGACGCTCGACGCCTTCTTCGCCGATTGGGATCACCGGTTCAAGATCACCCGCGCGCGATGCGAAGCGAAACCTCTTCCCAAGCAGCTCGAACGCCTCCGGTATAGCCTCGGGACGATGCTCGATCGCTACGAACAACGCGAAGGTGCGTATGCCAAAGAGATACTCCGCGCCCTCGGCGAAGGCGGCGAGCATCAGAAGTGAATACTGACCATGATCGATGCGGACGCAGAACACGAAGCTAACGAAGAATCACTCGCACAGGGCGAGCTCGCGGCGGATGAATCCTTTGCCGCGCTTGGGTTGAAGCAAGAGGTCCTCGACGCAATCGAGGAGATGGGATGGGCCGCGCCGACGCCGGTTCAGGTGCGATGCCTCGGGCCCGCGAGCGAGGGCCGCGACCTCATCGTGCAGAGCCGCACGGGGACAGGGAAGACTGGAGCCTTCGGCATTCCGATCGTCGATCGCATCGCCGAAGCCGGAAGAGGAGTCCAAGCGGTCATTCTCGCGCCAACCCGCGAACTCGCGCTCCAGAGCGCCAAAGAAATCGGCAAGCTCGGCAAGGGGCTCGGCATCCGGACAGCCGCGATCTACGGCGGCGCGCCGATGGAAAAACAGGTCGATGAGATCCGCCGGGGGGCCGAGATCATCTCAGGGACGCCGGGTCGGGTCCTCGACCATATCAAGCGCGGGACGCTCGATGTAAAAAACCTCCGCGTGCTGGTGCTCGACGAAGCCGATGAGATGCTCTCGATGGGCTTCGCCAAGGAGCTCAACGCCATCATGAAGGAGCT
>JAAZAH010000350.1 GCA_012514415.1 Sandaracinaceae bacterium | reverse complement strand
GGACAAGCTGTCCATCCTTTTTATTGAAGAGGATGTTTCCTGGATGCGGATCGCTTTGAAAGACACCATCCATGAAAATCATCTTCGTATAGGCCGCGATGACTTTGGTCATCACCTCGTGGATGTCGATTTCGAGACGTTCGATCGCTTCGGGGTCGGTGACTTTATAGCCCTCGAAAAACTCGGTGCAGATGACGCTCTCGGTCGTGTAATCGTCGACGACGGCCGGAATGACGATGCCTTCGACGTCGCGCATATTGGCGCCGATCATGCGCGTGTACTCCGCCTCCTGCCGGTAGTCGAGTTCGGTCTCGAGCGCGCGCTTCACCTCTTCGTAGATCACGCCAAGCTTTACTTTGGGAACGAAGACGTTGAAGAGCGGGACGGCGAAGCGGACGATGGCGAGATCGATTGAGAGCTTGAGGCGGATGTCGGCGTAGCGGACTTTGAGCGCGACGCGGCGACCGTCTCTGAGGGTTGCGCGATGCACCTGTCCGAAGCTCGCGGCATTCACCGATTGATGCTCGATCTCGGCAAAGATCTCGTCTGGATCGCCTCCGAGCTCGGCCTCGAGATGGCTCTTCACCTTATGCCACGGCGCTGGCTCGACCTGGTCTTGAAGGCGCGAAAGCTCCGCGATCCATTCGCGCGGGAGCAAATCGACGCGCATCGAGAGGATCTGTCCGAGCTTGATGAAACCGCCCTTCATCCGAACGGCAAGGCGATAGAAATTCTTCGCGTGCCGTGCGTGGGCGCGCTTCCAAGTCTCCCGAGACACCTTCCACCCGAGGTGACGCTGGCGGAACCAGAGCCAGAAATAATGCGCATAAATCGGGACCAAATAGGTGACGACCAGAAAACCGCGCGCGATCGTGTGAAATAGCCGCTTCATAGGAGGTAGAGAGTATATGAGATCTCAACCCACCTTGGTCGATCTCTTTGATCGCGCGAGTTTATGACGAGCGAGCCAGAGCGGCGCTATGCTTGGGCGATGAGCTTCGAAAATTTCAAATTCCCTCGTCCGGATGGGCTGGAGCTTCACGTCCACCATCAACGCGTGAGCGAACCGCGCGCGAGCATCCTCATCGCACATGGCATGGCAGAACACGGGGCGCGCTACGAGCGCTTTGCCAAACATCTCGCCGAGCGCGGCATCGAGAGCTTCATCCCCGACCATCGCGGGCATGGAGAGACGGCGCGCACGACCGAGGAGCTCGGCCATCTCGGTGATGAAGGCGGCTTTGTCGCAGCTCGCGACGATCTTCTGGCGCTGCTCGAAGAGATTCGACGCCGAAATGGCGACAAGCCCATCCTCGTGATGGGGCATTCGATGGGCTCCTTTCTCGTTCAATCCATGCTCAGAGAGGGCCCGCGGGTCGCCGCTGTGATCTTCTCCGGCAGCAACGGGCCGCCGCCCGCGATCGCCTCGCTCGGACGGATCGTGGCGCGGATCGAAAAAATGCGCCTCGGGCCCAAGGGAAGAAGCCCCGTCCTTCACGCGCTCACGTTCAAATCGTACAACGACCACTTCAAGCCGACGCGCACTGAGGCGGATTGGCTGAGCCGCGATCGGGAAGAGGTCAACCGGTACGTTCAGGATCCGCTTGCCGGATTCAACTGCACGACGTCGACGTGGATCGCCCTACTTGATGCGCTCCCGGAGCTGCTCAAAGAAGAGGCGCTCGAGAGATGGCCGCGCGTTCCGATCCAGCTTGTGAGCGGTGATGAAGATCCCGTAGGCGATTATGGAAAGGGCGTGCTGAAACTCGATGAGATCCTCGTCAAGGCGGGTTTCGACGTGAAGCTCGATCTCTATCGCGGCGGACGCCATGAGATGCTGAATGAGATCAACCGCGATGAGGTCTTCGCGGCCATCGTTGGCTTCATCGAGCGTGTACTCGCCGAGCGTCAGAGCGAGCACTCATAGCGAAACGGAAGGCCGCACATCACGAGACGATGTCGCGGCCCTTCAAGTTCCGCATCGCGGCTCGCGTAACCGGCATCGCCCGGATAGAGTGAAATGGCGCCTCCCTCGACCTCGACAATCCGAGGAAGGATGCGAGGGGGCTCCTTCTTCGCGATGGCCTCAAGGGCCTCGTCCACGCGATCGAAACGTGAAAGCTCGTGGAGGGTGACGAAGGTAGGCGGCGGAAGACGCAGTGCACCCTTCGCGTGCATTCTCATGGCCGCACGCGCCGAAAGATAGCGGAGGGAGATCGCTTCGACGCCATCTGCCCGCGCGATCCCATCGGGAGCTTTGGTCACAAAAAAGTAGGTCGAGAAGCGTTTCGAAAAATGCGTTGGAGTCGTCCAATGTGAGAGCATCGTGAGGGCGGCTTCCTCGATATGAAGTCCCGTCTCCTCGAAGGTCTCGCGGACGGCGGCACGTTTGGCCGGCGCGAGATCGTAGAGTGTCTCCCCGTCGAGCGCATCCTCCACTTCGACGCGTCCGCCAGGGAAGACCCAGGTGCCCCCATAAAAACCAAGCCGCCAATTGCGCTCAAGAAGAAGAGCCTCAACACCTTCCGCGCCGTCGCCGTCTCGTAACAAGACCACCGTCGCGGATGGAGCCGCTTCCACCTCATTCATCGCGCGCCTCCTCTTCGAGATGAGCCCTCTTCGTTCGGCGCTTCGGAGAACGCTTCGAGTAGAGTTCGCCGCCGAGCCTTCCCTCGATCGAACGTCTCCGAAGGGGCGTTTTTCGGCAAAAATAGAGACTGCTTCGCGCGCCAATGCTGAGCGCGCCCTCGTATCGTGTGTGGTTCGGGATGATTTCTTCGATGAGAAACCCCGCCTCGATGAGCGCGGCTTGTTTTTGTACGCCGCGCTCCGGGCTCCGCCGGCTCTGTCCAAAGGAGACGATGAGCCGGCCGTCTGGCCTGAGGAGATCGTGGGCCCTTTGAATGAAGAGCGTGAAGCCCTCGATCGCATAGGGCGGATCCGTGAAGACTGCGCCGAATTTTTCACGCATGCCCTTGGGGATGGGCTCCCGAAGATCGAACGGCTCGACGCTCCGTTCAAGCTCAAGCTCCGTCGCGGCGCTTTTGAGCAGTGAGACGAACCGATCGTCGATCTCGAG
>JAAZAH010000349.1 GCA_012514415.1 Sandaracinaceae bacterium | reverse complement strand
CGCAACGATCGCCTCTGCGGATTCGTCCAGGCTCGCACTTCGAATCTCGAGCGTGATCGCTTCATCCTGGACGCGATTTCTCAAGCGATCCCAAATCTCCTTCGGCAGTTTGAACTCCCCGCTCGCCGTAAAGATCCGGAGCTCGTTCTCGAGGCTCTCGGCGCGAAGGACAATCCGGTGCACATCGTGGCCGTTTGCGCTGAACTCGATTCGTGGGCGGAGCCAGTTTTGCGGAAAGAGGGTGCCGTCTTCGGGAGCGACGAGGCAGGGCGGTCCAGTAAGCGCGCCCTCGTCGATCGCCGCTTCCGCCTGCGCGAACCGCTCCTCGATGTCGCCGGGGAGCCCTTCGTCGACAATGGGCTCTTTCGGAAAGGGCTCGGGAAGCTTTGGATCGCCACCGCTACCGCCTTTATCGCCGCCGTCATCTGATGCATCGGGATGCGCGAACGGCTCCTCCTCACATCCGGAGCACGCACCGAGAAGCAGGGTGATCAGAGGAAAGGCGAAGCTCAGAAGGAAACGCGAAAGGCGCATGATGGTCTCGTCCAAAAAGAAGGGCTGGTTCTATCTTCCTTCGAATCACCCCGAAGCCGCAATGATCGAGATCGAATTTTGAGATCCGGCTCAAAGGAAATCCGCGATCGCCCGCGCGACCTCGTCCGGATGCGTGAGGTGGAGCATATGGCCCGCTCCCTCGATGATGACGCGCGATCGTCTCGCGATGGCCGCTTCGCGCCGCGCCTCTTCTTCGGGCGGATGCCGAAAGCCGCGTGAACCGTGGATGATGAGCGTCTCGGCTTCGATTTCGCGAAGGAGCGCGAGGTGGAGATCGGCGCGGTAGGGTGAGGGCGAGCGGGTCTGATGGAGCGGATCGTAGCGAAAGACGCGCTCTCCGGTCTCGAGCTCCCGCGTGTTCATTTCGGCGATGAAGAGGCCGGGATCGTCGCCGAGCTCGGGATAGAGGCGGCGCATCCGCTCGAGCGCCTCGCGGGCGTCGCGCATGGGGCGGCCCGCATGAGACCGAGCTCGAGCGCGGATGACACCGTCGAGAAAGGCGCGCATCCGGCCCGGAGCTTCGTCGAGCGGCGGCTCGGGCGGCCCGAGCCCTTCGAGTAGGACGAGTTTCGCGATGCGCGACGGCCGAGCGCCCGCGTAGAGTCCCGCCGCCGTCCCACCCATCGAATGGCCAAGAAGATTGAGGGGCGCATCCGACGAGAGCTCGCCAAAGAGCGCGTCCATATCGGCCAGATAGTCCGGGAAATGATAATAGGCGCCGGGAGGGGCCCATGCGCTTCGGCCGTGACCTCGAAAATCGAAAGCGATCACGCGTACACCCAGCGGCGCGAGAGACCTGGCGAGCGGAAAAAAGCCATAGGCCTGATCGAGAAAGCCATGGGCGGCGATCAATGTGCGCTCGGCTTTCCCCGACTCTGCACCGAATTCAACGACGAAATGCCGGATGCCATTCGCCTCGATGCGGCGTTCGACGATCTTCATGAGCCTCTTCATCAAAGGCTTTGGACACGCGGTCAAGGCTTTTGCGATTTTCATGCGCGCGCCTAAGATCCGCGTGTGATGCATGATGTAGAAGCGCTCCTACGGGAAGCCCATCGTCGGTTTGACGCGCTGAACGCCGAAGATCCGCGGACGATCGACGTCGATGGGACTCCACGTCCGCGCGAGCTCGTCCGGGCAAACTGGCTCGAGCGCGCTCTTTTCGAGATCGAGCCCGAGCCGAGCCTCCCGCTGCGCATCGCCTCCCGCTCGCAGCACCTGGCCCGCTTCCGCGTGCCGCGCTCGGAGTATCCTCCCGGTCGCGAGGCGTACCTTCAATGGAGGCGCGATCTAGCGAAGATGCATCATGAGCTCACGGACGCGATCCTTGAGGAGCTCGGGTTTTCCGACGAGGTGCGGGAAGCGGTGCGAAAAATTCAGCTCAAGAGCGCCATCAAGCGCAACCCCGACGTTCAAACGATGGAAGATGCGCTTTGCCTCGCATTCTTAAGGCATGAATTCGTGCCCTTCATCGAAGATTATGACGATGAGAAGGTGATTGGGATCCTTCAAAAGACTTGGCCCAAGATGAGCCCCCGGGGCCACGAGCATGCGCTCCGGCTGCCCTTCAGCGGGAGGGCGAGAGAGCTGATTCAACGCGCACTGGCCTGAGATGAAGCGGCGGGGACACGCGCCGTCGAATGAACGCCAAAGAGTGAGAGAAGGGCCAAGATGGCGAGCGCAGCCGCGCCATAAAACGTTCGCGCGCCAAAATGCTCAAAGAGCCAGCCTGAAAAGGGGATCATCAGCGCCATGAGGAGCCCTCCGCCGTAAGCGGCAAGCGCGCCGGTTGCGGTGTTCTTCTCTTCGATCTCTTCAGAGATAAACGCGATCGCCCCGAGATAAACCGCGGCAAAGCTGAGGGCGTGGAGCGTTTGACTGAGAGCGATGAGGGCGAAGGAGCTCGTTTCGGCGAGCACAATCCAGCGAAGCAGCGTACCCGCCGACCCGATGCGGATCATGGTGACGGGCGAGACCGAGCGCGGATAGAACGCAAAGAGCGCAACCTCTGCCGCGACCCCAAGTCCCCAGAGCGCCCCGATGGTGCTGTCGCTCATGCCGATATTTCGAAAATGCAGGCTCCCAAAATTGTAGAGCGCCGCATGAGACGCTTGGATCAGGATGGCGGCGAGAAGGACCCGTCCGATGCGCGGGCGGAGAAGGATCTTGAAGGAGGCAAAAGGGTTCTTGGTCTGCGCGGAGGGCTCGGGGCGGCCGCGCGGAAGGTACACTGCGACGAGGGCGATGCCGATCGTGAATACGAGCGATGCGATCGGCACCGTCATCGCGCCGTATGCATCGAGGAGGACGCCGGCGAGGTATGAGGTCACGATGAACGCGATGGAGCCAAGGAGCCGCGATTTGGGATAATCGAGCTCGCCCGCCTCGGCGCGTTGAATCGCGAGCGCATCTCCGAGCGGGATGATCGGCGCCGTCCCCACGGCAAGAAGGAGACAAGCAAGCGCGATCAGGGGATCGCCCAGAAAAAAGAGCGCGCTCCCGACGATGGCGAGTCCGGTCATCCCCACGATGAGCTCGCGGCCGAGCCCCCGTCGGTCGGCGAGCGGGGCGACGATGGGGTTGACGATGAAGCGCGCCCACGGCGTGAAGGCGAGTACAAGGCCGATCGTCGCCTCAGGAAGACCGCGCTCGCTCAGATAAACTGGAAGAAAGGGCAGGAGGATCCCTGCCCAAGCAAAGAATACGATGAAATGGAGCGAGAAGATGGGTCCGGCGGCCACGGCGTTTGGATCTTCGCGCGTTTTTTCTATGCTGCCACCCAAGAAGCGAAGAGCGGCGCCCGGCAGAAGCGATCAGGCGGCGACTTGATCGGCCTTGGGCTTCGTCGGATCGCCCCTCAACGGATCGTGGCTTTCTTCGAGCGCGAGCTTCAGCACCTCGCTCATCTCGGAGACGAGGTGAATGGTGAGATCCTCGAGCACGCTCTTTGGAAGGTCTTCGAGATCGAGCTCATTGCCCTTTGGAAGGAGGATCGTCGTGAACCCCGCACGATGAGCTGCAAGGAGCTTCGACTGAATACCGCCGACGGGCAGCACGCGCCCTCGAAGCGTCGCCTCACCGGTCATGGCGAGCCCCGAACGCACCTTTCGGCCGCTGAAGAGCGAGGCGAGCGCGGTGAGCATCGTGATACCCGCCGAGGGACCGTCCTTCGGAATTGCGCCGGCCGGGACGTGTAGGTGCAGATCGTAGCGATCGAGATCGCCGACATCGATATTGAGCAGTTCGGCTTGGCTCCGAAGGAAGCTGAGCGCGGTATGCGCCGATTCCTTCATGACATCGCCGAGCTTACCCGTGATCTCCACGCGCCCTTTGCCGGGCATGCGCGTCGTCTCGATGAAGAGGATATCGCCGCCAAAGGGCGTATACGCGAGCCCTGCCGCGACACCGGGGCGATCGTATTCCTCGCGTAGCTCACGTCCAAAGCGCGGCCTTCCAACGATGCGGCGCACGGCCGCCTCATCGATGATCGTCTCATCGAGACGTTCATGGCGGACGCGTTCGAGCGCAAGTGCCCGTGCGACCTTCCCGATCTCCCTCCGAAGCTGCCGCACGCCTGCCTCGCGAGTGTGGCGATCGATGAGCAGATCGATGGCCTCGTCGGTGAAACGAATCGCCTCACCCTTGAGTCCATGCGCTTCGAGCTCCTTGGCGATGAGGTGCTTTTTCGCGATCTCCATCTTCTCATCGTGCGTATATCCAGGGATCTCGATGATCTCGAGGCGATCCCGAAGGGGGGCGCTCATGCCCTCGAGATCGTTCGCCGTCGCGATGAAAAGCGCCTCGGAAAGATCGAAAGGGGCCTCGATGTAATGATCGATGAAGGCGTGGTTCTGCTCGGGATCGAGGACCTCGAGGAGCGCGGCCCCGGGATCGCCCTGATGACCGCGACCGAGCTTATCGATCTCATCGAGGACAATCACCGGGTTCTTCACGCCCGCGCGGCGTATCGCGCCGATGATGCGACCGGGCATCGCGCCGACATACGTGCGGCGATGACCGCGGATCTCCGCCTCATCTCGAACGCCGCCAAGCGCCACGCGATGAAGCGGCCGGCCAATCGCCTCGGCGACGCTCTGAGCGAGCGAGGTCTTTCCAACGCCGGGCGGTCCGAGCAGGCAAAGAATCGTTCCGCGCGGTTTCTTGGAGAGCGCGAGAACAGCCATATATTCGAGGATCCGCTGCTTCACATCGCGGAGGCCGTGGTGCTCCGCCTCGAGGATCTCCTCGACGGGACCAAGCTCGAGCTCGTCTTCAATGCGCTTTGCCCAAGGAAGCTCGGCGAGCGTCTCGAGGTAACTCCGGGCGACCTGCGCCTCGGCTTGGCTCGGGTTCATCGATTCGAGGCGGTTGAGTTCGCGCATCGCGATGCGCATCGCTTCCTTTGAAAGTTCGGCGCGCTCGAGCCGCTCACGCAGCTCGACCTGCTCATCGAGCGGCTCGCCAAGCTCCTTCTGGATGGCGCGAAGCTGTTTCCGGAGCACGGCCTCTCTCTCCTCGTCGCTCAGATCTTTTTGAACCTCGCGACGGATCTCCTCTTTGATGGCCATCCGTGCGCGCGCCTCGCCAAAGAACTGGATGAGCCGCCTTAGACGCGAGACAACATCGAGCGCCTCAAGGATTTCGCGCTTTTTATCGGTGGTAATATCGAGCGAAGCCGCGACGCGATCGGCGAGGAGTCCGGGAGGGCAGTCCTTGTCAATCGGCCCTTGAACGGGACGCTCAGTCTCAAGGAGATCATTGAGGCCGTTACGAACGATATCCGCGAGCGCATGCGCGTCCTCGCTATCGCCCCGAGTCTCTTGTGCCTCGAGGGTCTCGGCGTGGAGATATGGACTGCGGCGCACGATCTCACCGAGAAAGCGTCGCTCTTGCGCTTCGATGACAAGCATCAATCCGCGCCGGCCGCGATCGACTTTTTCGCGAACCACGGCCGTGACGCCGAGCGAGTGAAGATCGTCTCGATCCGGATCGTCAACCGCCGGATCTTTTTGAGCCGCGAGGAAGATGCGATCACCGGCCTCGAGCGCGCGAGCGAGCGCGATGGAGCGTGATCGACCAACGGGGAGGGGCGTGATCGTCCCGGGGAGCACCAGGCCCAGGCGAAGGGGGAGAAGCGGGAGGATCACATCGCTACGCTTGACCATAAGACGATCTCTAGGCGGAGCGCCGGGCGGGTCAATCTCAGAAACGTACGGAAATTACGCAGGAAAACCGCTTTTTGAGGAGTCATCATCCCTCAGGATGTGACGCTCCAAAGGGATGAAATCGATTGCGGTGTGGGTCCGCGTGGGCACGTGCTTAGGCCGGCGCATCTTCGGGGCGCTCTCCGGCAGGCCGCCTCCCTTCAGCGTCCGCCTCCGTCGAGGCGGAGGCATGCTTGGGCGGAATGAACGTCATGGCGCGCTCGGCAAGCGCTGTGATCGTGAGCGAGGGGTTCACTCCGGGGTTCGCCGAGACGGCCGAGCCATCGATCACATAGAGCCCATCATAGCCAAAGAGTCGATGCCGGTGATCGATCGCGCCCTCTTCGGCACGCGCCCCCATGCAAGCTCCGCCAAGGATATGCGCCGTGGTCCCTGTGCCAAGAAGCGTCTCGGAAGCAAGCGCGTACGTGAGGCCGTTGGTCTTTTCGGCAAAGCGCTGGGCGATCTCGGTGGCCTCCTCCATGAACGCCACGGGGCCGTCTGCGCCAGGCCGGATCGAGGTCACCAGATCGCGCCGGAAGCCTGTGAGAAAGCTTCGTCCCAGCCGGAGCCGGATGGTCTCTTCGAGCGTGCGCATATAGAGCATGATCGTCGAGCGCGCCGCGAGATCGCGCGTGGTCTTCATCCGCCAGAACTTTCCCGGATGCCTCAAGATGATCCCGAGCGATTTCAGGACGCGAGAGAAGAGGTTCGAGCCGGGTGCGTGGGGAAAAAGGAGAGGCTTGTAGAAATTCGACCCTGAGCCGTAGCGCACAGGCTCGAAATGACTGTGATCGTCGGTATGGACGATCGAGGAGATGGCGATCCCACGAGAATAGTCGGTCTCTTCATCGTCACTCGTCACGCAGAGGATCGATTCACTGTTGGTGCGAACGAAGTCGCCGATGCGCGGAGAAAGCCGGGGAAGCCCCTTGGGATCGTCGCGCATCTTGAGGAGAAGGGGCACCGTGCCGAGGACGCCCCCGGCAAAGATGACATTTTCGGCGCGAAAGCTCCGCGGACGGGCCTTTCCGAACGAAGCGTCCGTCTCGACGCGATAGCCGCCACCAGGGTCTTGGCGGACGGCCATCACCTCGGTCTCCGGAACGATCTCGCAACCCAGCTGCTCGGCAAGATAAAGATAGTTCTGATCCAGCGTATTCTTGGCGCCGACGCGGCATCCCGTCATGCACGCTCCGCACTTTGTGCATCCGACGCGGCTCGGCCCTTTCCCGCCGAAATAGGGATCGCTCACCTCAAGGCCGGGCTCACCGAAAAAGATCGACACGCGCGTTTTTTCGTAATGCTCGCTACGGCCAAGTTCCGCGGCGATCTCTCGCGTGATGCGATCGGCGGGCTCGTCGACGTCGTTGACCGTCGCCCCAAGCATCTTAAGCGCGGTTTCGTAATGTGGAGCGAGCTCCTCTTTCCAGTTGGCGAGGTGCGACCACGATTCCGCCTGAAAGAAGGGATCGCCCGGGGTGGGGAGCGTGCACGCGTAGACAAGCGAGCCCCCACCCACCCCTACGCCATGAGCGACGGTGATGTGCCGGAAGACGCTCAGTTTGAAGATCCCCGTCGCGCCGATCGAAGGCATCCAATACCAGCGCTTGAAGTCGGTATTGTCCTTCGGAAAGTCTTCTCGCGAGAAGCGGCGCCCTTTTTCGATGACGAGG
>JAAZAH010000348.1 GCA_012514415.1 Sandaracinaceae bacterium | reverse complement strand
AGCGATCTCGGCATGATTCCCGCCCGTGCCCCCTCGGCCGAGCGCGCGGCCCCCGTCATCTGTACGCGTTCGCGTTGGCTCTACGCCGATCGCGGCGGCCTATTGGACGTCCTCGTCCGGCCCACGGATCTCGTTTCCGAAGGACAAGAGATCGCCGTGCTGAGGAACGCCTTTGGCGACATCACCCGGCGCTATTACGCGCCTCACGACGGTATCATCATCGGCAATAGCGTGAACCCCGTAGGCGCCACAGGCTCGCGCATCGTCCATATCGGCGAGATCGCGCCCCCGGATCATCCATTCAGTCAGCCGCCGACATGACGCCCCGCCATCTCTTTATCCTCAACTCGCTCGACGATCCGAAGCCCACCATGACAACCACGCGCCTCATCCGCGCCTCGTTGTCGATGGGCTTTCAAACCTTTCTCGCGCCTTTTGAAAGCATCGAGATCTTCGAAGACGGCTCACTCCATATGGAAGCCGTCTCGCCACTCGGCCCATCCGAATCGCCTGCCGCCCTCCTTGAGGACGTTCGGACGCTCACGAAAAGCCGCATCCGCGTGCGCAAAGAGGATCGCGTATTTCTTCGAACCAACCCAGCGCGGATCGCCAATCCGAGCAACCATCGCGCCGCCCTCGAGCTGCTCAGTGTCGCGGAAAGTCGCGGCCTCAACGTTCTCAACTCGGCTCGTGGCCTCCTCAAGGCGTCGTCGAAACTCTACCTTGAGCTCATCCCCGACGAATACCGTCTGCCCCAGCGCATCGTCCAGAGCAAAGCGTCTGCGCTCGAAGCCTTTGACGCACTCGGCGACGAGCTGATTATCAAACCGCTCGAAGGCAGCCGCGGCGTGGGCGTCCTCCCACTCCATCGAACGATGGACGGCCTCGGCGCCTTCCTCGAGCTCGCGCTTTCCACCGGTCCCGCGCTCCTACAGCCTCGCCTGCGCGGTGCCAAAGACGTGCGGGTGGTCCTCCTCGACGGCGAGCCCTTCACGCACGAAGGAGATCCGGTCGCCATCGAACGCATCCCGATGGAGGGAGAGCATCGCGCGAACCTCCATCAAGGCGGGAAGGCGCTGCCGACCAGCCTCACGCCCGCGCAACGACGCGCCATCGAAGGGATCGCTCCGCGACTTCGCCAAGACGGCCTGCGCCTGGTCGGACTCGACTTCCTCGGCGACCACATCCTCGAACTCAACGTCTTCGCCCCCGGCGGGCTTCGGCCGTTTGAAACGCTCCATTCGGTCGAGCTCGGTGTGCTGCTCCTCAAAAAAATGATTTGATCAGAAACGATCTGGCTGATCGAAGCATGCGCATTTTCACGCGCTTTTCGTCCGAACAGCGAGTTTTTCAGTATTCAACCACTCTCTTGCCATCCGAAATGATTTGAGCTAGAAGTATCTAGCAAGAGGAATCCCATCGAAATACGTGAGATGAAAAGAGAGGACGGCCCAACTGTCTCCGCGCTGGTGCGCGAGACGGGCATCCTCGATCCGAATTCGACCTACGCTTACGTGCTCCTAGGAGATCGCTTCGGTCAACACGGCCTCGTCGCCGAAGAGGACGGCAAGCTCATCGGCTTCGTCAGTGGGTTTTTGGATCCACGCGAGCCGAGCACGCTCTTTCTCTGGCAGATCGGGCTTCGCGCAGAGGCTCGCGGCAGAGGCCTTGGGAAGAAGCTGCTGAACGCTTTTATTTCGCTTCCTGCGAATCGACGGGCGCGCGCCCTCGAGACGACCGTCGCGATCGACAATCTGCCTTCCCGACGACTTTTCGAGGCGTTCAGCCGTGATCACGGCGCCTCGATCGAAGCGATCGGAGCGTATGGAAGCGAGCTCCTCGATGGAAACAGCGAAGAAGTGATCTTCAGAATCGCGCCGCTCCCATCGCATACGAGTGGATGAACAGAAAAGAGAACCAGGATGGACCAGATCATAGAGAGGCTTGAATCGAATGTGCGGAGCTATTGCCGCTCATTCCCCACGACTTTTGCGCGCGCCGAGGGCTCCGAACTCTTCAACCAAAAGGGAGAGCGATTCATCGATTTCTTTGCCGGCGCAGGCGCACTGAACTACGGACACAACGAGCCTCACCTTCGCGACGAGCTCGTCAAATACATCATTTCGGGGGGCGTGACGCACTCGCTCGATATGGCGACCGAGGCCAAGGTCGAGTTCTTGAAGGCGATCGATTCGATCCTGCTCAAGCCGAGGGGACTCGATTATAAAGTCCTTTTCCCCGGTCCGACGGGCACCAATGCCGTCGAGACTGCGGTCAAGCTCGCTCGAAAATCGACTGGGCGGACCGAGGTGCTCGCATTCACGAACGCTTTCCACGGCATGACCCTCGGCGCCCTCGCCTTGAGCGGGAACGCCGAAAAGCGCGCTGGCGCTGGAGTGCCCCTCCCCTATACGAGCCGCGCACCGTTTGCGAGCTACGGAACGCACGATATCGACACCCTCAGCCATCTACGCACGCTCCTCGAGGATGGCAGCAGCGGGATTGATCTTCCGGCGGCGATCATCGTCGAGACGGTCCAAGCCGAGGGCGGTGTCAACGTCGCATCCGACGAATGGCTCCGCGGCCTCGCCAAGCTTACGAAGGAACTCGATATCCTCCTCATCGTCGACGACATTCAGGTCGGGTGCGGTCGAACCGGTGCCTTCTTCTCCTTTGAGCGCGCGGGAATCCAGCCGGATATCGTCTGCCTTTCAAAATCGCTCTCGGGCTACGGCCTCCCCCTGTCGCTCGTTCTCCTTCGTGAGGAGCTCGATGTTTTCCAGCCGGGCGAGCATAACGGAACCTTCCGCGGGCACAATCTCGCCTTCGTCACGGGACGCGCCGCACTCGAGCGTTATTGGCAGGACGACGAACTGTCGACGAGCGTGCGTGAGAAAGCCGCGCTCGCTCGCTCGAAGATGCGTGAACTTGCCGAAGAATTCGGCGGAACGGAACGCGGTCTCGGACTCATCCGCGGCATCGAATTCGCAGATCCCGAGATGGCCGGAGCCATCTCGAGAGAGGCCTTCAACTATGGCGTTGTCATGGAGACGGCCGGACCAAATGACGAGGTCCTCAAGCTCCTCGCGCCCCTCACCATCAGCGATGCTGTCCTCCTTGAGGGCTTTGAGCGCGTCGAAAAAGCGATGCAGACGGTGGTGTCGAGGCAGAGCCCCAAGGCCGGAAAGATGAAGGTGAGCGCATGATCGTCCGTAACTTAAAAGACATGGCCGATCGCACCGTGAGAGCCGAGACTTGGGAGAGCCGACGCCTTCTCCTCCGAGCAGACGGAATGGGCTTCTCGATGCATGACACGATCCTCTACAAAGGGACGCGGACGGAGATGCATTATAAGAATCATCTCGAGGCGGTCTACTGCATCGAAGGTCACGCGAAGCTCACCGATCTCGCCACCGGCGAGGTCTATGAGCTCACACCCGGCTCGCTCTACGCGCTCAACGAGCACGACCACCATGTACTCGAAGTCATTGAGGATTTTCGCTGCGTTTGCGTATTCAACCCTGCCCTCGTCGGGCCCGAGACCCACGGTGAGGACGGCGCCTATCCACTCCTTTAAGCAAACCGTGAGTTGCGAAGACTGCGCGGCGGGCGGATCTTAGGATCGTGCCTGATCACCGCTTTGAAGAGTCGATCCTCCGCTCGCTCCGCCGCATCATTCGTGCGCTCGATATTCAATCGAAGCAGCTCGCCCAGCATCATCAGCTGACGGGTCCGCAGCTGGTGTGTTTGCGCGAGCTTTCGCGCCTCGGTCGATGTACCCCGAGCGAACTTGCTCGTGTCGTCTCTGTAAGCCAGGGAACGATGACGGGGATCCTCGATCGGCTCGAAGCGCGTGGACTTGTCGAAAGAGAGCGGGATCCCTCCGATCGCCGGCGTCACCTGCTATCCATCACCGAAGCCGGTGCGGCGAGCATCAAGAGCGCACCGTCCTCGCTGCACGAGCGTTTTTCACGCCGCCTCCGCTCGCTCGAAGAAGGCGAGCAAGCGATGATCGCCTGGGTGCTCGGGCGCGTGGTGGATATGATGGAAGCCTCCGAGATCGACGCCGCACCGATGCTCTCACCCGACTCAGCGCTGACCGACGAGGTTTCGGCTTATGGGAGAGAGCGCTCGGGCGAGGTGGACGCTCACGAAAGGTCCAGACAGGAAGCGTCGAAAGCCGATGCTTCGAAGCCGAAGAGCACGTGAAGAGCCGAGGGTAAAGTCTGTGTGATCGCACGCGTCAGAGCACGTGCGAGCGATTCGGATTGGAGAAGCCTCCGCTCAGGGTTCATTCTAGAGGCATGAATGAGCGAGAGCCCTTCAAAACGCCCGGATCCGAAAAACACTATCCTCCGCATCGCCCTCTCATCCCCGAGCACCTCGAGATCGACGTCTCGCTCTTTATCGAGGAGCGTCGCGCAGAGATCGAAGTGGTTCATCATCTTGTCGCGAGGCAACAAGGCGCGAGCTCCATCGCGCTCGATCTGATCGGCGCTCGTGACCTTCAGATCGAAGGAGCCAAGCTCATCGACGATGATGGCGAGCGGCTCCTTCTCGGTTTCGAAACGCCCTTTGCCCGTGGTGAGCTTCGCAAGGTCCGTCTTCGATACACCATCGTGAACCCCAAAGACGGCCTTCTCTTCTCTTCGCCGAGCGAGGCTGAAACGGATGCGCCCCGCTACGCCATTACCGATCACGAGACCGAGAGGGCACGGCATTGGCTCGCAACGATTGACCATCCGAGTGTGCGCCCGAGCCTCGAGCTGCGTCTTACGAGCCAAGAAGGCGATACACTTCTCGCCACCGGCGCCCTCGTGAAACAGGAGCGGCTCGAGGGCGGAAGAAGGCGCGCGCATTATCGCCTCGAGAGCGGCTGTCCGAGCTACCTCACCGCCTTCGCTGTCGGCGCCTTTACGGAATTTGACGATGGTGAATACCGCGGCATCCCCGTACGTGCTTATGCGCCTGCCCCGTTCTGCGTGGACGATTTGAAGCGCACCTTCGGGCCAACCAAAGAACTCCTTGCCTTTTTCGAGCGGAAGCTCGGCGTCCCCTTTCCCTTCCCGAAGTACGTGCATTTCGCCGCGCGCGATATCGGCGGGGCGATGGAGAACATCTCACTTGTGAGCTTCGACGATCGATTGGTCCTTGATGAAGCACTCGAACGCGAGGAGCGCCGCCTGGTCGATATCTTCAACGTCCACGAGATGGCCCATAGCTGGTTTGGCAACCACGTCGTCTGTCGCGATTTTGCCGACGCATGGCTCAAGGAAGGCTTCGCCACCTACGCCGAAAGCCTCTATGCCGAAGATGTTTACGGAGAAGACGATCGCGATCTCGATCTCTTCGCGCATGCGCGCGCGTATTTCGAAGAGCTCGACGAGAACTATCAGCGCGCGATCGTGACGCGGCATTATCAAAGCCCCTACGATCTCTTCGATCGGCATCTTTATCCGGGCGCCGCGCTTCGCCTTCACCTTTTGAGGGGCCTCTTAGGCGACGAAGATTTCTTCGGCGGCGTCAAGCTCTACCTTGAGCGTTTTGGTGGAAAAGAGGCCGAGACCGATGACCTAAGGCGCTGCTTCGAGGAGCGCTCAGGGCTGTCGCTCGCGCGATTTTTCGATCAGTTCTTTCGAAGTGCAGGTGGTCATCCCACTCTCAAAGCCGAGCTCACCCTCGAGAGCGATTCGCTTAAGCTCCGCGTCGAGCAGCGCGCGCTCGATGCGGAGAATGAGGAGTATTACCACTATCCGCTTGATGTCTTCTTCGATTTCGATGAAGAGGCCGTCGAACGGACGCTCGAGATGCGCGGGGCCGTTCATGAGCTCACGCTCCCCTTCCCGAACGGGAAGCCTCCGCGGATGGTGCGAATCGATCCCCATCATCGCGTCTTT
>JAAZAH010000038.1 GCA_012514415.1 Sandaracinaceae bacterium | reverse complement strand
CGCGTCGAGGACGTTCGCGAGATGTGAGGCGAGCTTCACCGAGTTGATGAAGCGCTTCCCGGCCTCGATACCACCCTTGATACCAAAGGTGAAGACGGCACCGGGGCCCTCGGGCATATATCTCTTGGCGCGCTCATGATCGCGATGGCTCGGGAGTCCGGCGTAGTTCACGTAGGTGACGAGCGGATGCTTCTCGAGGTATTCGGCGACCTTTTGCGCGTTTGACGTATGCGCCCGCGCGCGAAGCGGAAGGGTCTCAACGCCGAGGATGAATTGATGCGCGTTGAAGGGCGAGAGGCAGGCTCCGGTATCACGAAGGAGTCCGGTGCGGATCTTCAGAACATAGGCGAGGCCGGGCGCCACAGCCTTCTCATGACCGCCAAAGGCGTCCCAGAAGTTCACGCCATGGTAAGTGACGTCGGGCTCGGTGATCTCGGGATATTTATCGCCAGCCTTCCAGTTGAAATCACCCTTCTCGACGATCGCGCCGCCGATGGAGGTTCCGTGACCACCAATCATCTTCGTGAGCGAATAGACGATGATGTCTGCGCCGTGATCGAAGGGGTTGAAGAGCGGAGGAGGCGTGAAGGTATTGTCGACGATGAAGGGGACGCCATGTTCGTGGGCGATCTTGGCGAGCGCCTCAAAATCGTCCACGTTCCCCGCGGGGTTGCCGACGGATTCGGTGTAGAGCAGGCGCGTATTTTCATCGAAGGCGGCTTTAACGGCCTCGAGATCGCTCGAATCGACAAAGCGCGCCTCGATGCCGAAGCGCTTGAGGGTGTGGCGGAGGAGGTTGACGGTGCCGCCGTAGAGGTTTCCGCCGACGACGATATTTTGGCCAACGCCCGTGATCGCCGTGATCGCGTAGAAGATAGCCGCCTGTCCCGAAGCGACGCTGAGCGCGCCGGCGCCGCCGTGCATCGCCGCGAGGCGCTGCTCGAGGACGTCATTCGTCGGGTTCATCAAGCGGGTATAGATATTGCCGAACTCTTTGAGCCCGAAGAGGTTCGCCGCGTGATCCGTATTGTTAAAGACGTAGCTCGTCGTCTGGTAGATGGGCACCGCCCGCGAGCCGGTGGTGGGATCCGGTACCTGGCCCGCGTGCACGGCGAGCGTCTCTAGTTTCTGCTTGTTTTCAGTCATGATGGATTGTGGATTCGAGGTTTCGCGCTTGATTCGCCGTGCGGCGATGGGAAAGCATGGGGGTGGAGCGTCCAAACCGCCACTCGGTGGACGCATAGGGTTTTCGGCAAATTATCCGAGAACGCATATTCTTGCGATTTTAGAACATTCGAGGGATTTGGAAAGCGAAATTCACATTCTTTACTAAAAAATGCGCAAATACCTTGGCGCGCTCGATTTTCCTTCACGAAGGTGAGAAGGCTGAGATGAGCGCGACACCGGCGATGACGAGGGCCACGCCGAAGATCTGCGTCAACGCAAGCGATTCCCGGAGCGCCAACAGGCCGATGAGCGCCGCGATGAGGATCGATCCGCCCATGATGAGGGGTGTCGCCATCGAGGCCGGCGCACCTTTTGAGTACACAACGAAGGTTAAAATCTCGGCCACGCCGATCGCGGCGCCCGCCCCGACGGCGAAGAGCGTTCCCTTCGTGGAGATCGGAAATGGGTGTCCGCTGAGATGAAGGTAGATCGCATAAGCGCCTCCAAAAATCGCGGCGACCACCTGCAGAATCACGGCGCCCAAGACCTCATCGATCTTTCCAGCGCTAAGTTTGATGAAGATATTGTAGAGACCGAACGCGGCGGCCGTAACGATGGCGAGCGGAATCCAATGCATCGCGATGCTCCTTGGGTTTCGCGTCGTCTTCGCTTCGCCGGGTACGACGCGCTCGTCCGGATCAGGGAGAGGAGCGCCTG
>JAAZAH010000347.1 GCA_012514415.1 Sandaracinaceae bacterium | reverse complement strand
GATTCAAGACGCGAGAGCGCACTGAGCGCGGAGCTCCGAAGAACTTGCCCGAGAGTAGTCGATCCAATGCCTGCTCCTAAGCGAAATTTGGACTGAGGAATAAAATGGGAACGATCAGCGTGGTTACCGGCGGAAACGGTTTTGTCGGCGCGAAGCTCGCCGAAGCCCTCCTTCGCCGGGGTGATTCGGTGCGGGTCCTCGATATCGGGGAGAAGTCGCGCGTCGAGGGTGTCGATTATCGCCGAGTGGATATCCGCGAGCCCGAGGCGGTCCTAAGCGCGATCGAGGGGGCGGAGGTGATCTTCCATACGGCCTCCGCCGTCCATACCAAGCAGAGCCTTCGCGATGAGATCTTCGCCATCAACCTCGGAGGGACGCGGCATCTGCTCGACGCCGCCGAGAAGCTCGGCGTTCCGCGGTTCGTCTACGTGAGCTCGGCGAGCGTCGTCTACGAAGGCCGCGACATCGAATCCGGCGATGAGTCGCTCCCCTATTCCTCGCTCTCCCAGGCGCCGTATGCAGACAGCAAGATCGAGGCGGAGCGGCTGGTCCTTGAGCGAAATAGTCAAGCTTGCTTGACTATTGCAATTCGCCCCCACTTGATCTTCGGTCCCGGCGATTCGCGATTCCTCCCCTCGATCCTCGCGAAGGCGGATTCGGGCATCCTCCGCTTCGCCATCGGCGACGGAAGCTCGCTCTCCGACTATACCTATATCGACAACCTCATCGACGCGCTCCTCCTCGCGGATGAGAAGCTCAAGGGCGAGGCGATCGCTGCCGGGAAGGCCTATTTCATCACCAATGGTGAGCCCATGGCCTTCTGGGAGTTCGTCTCACGCGTGCTCGAACGCCTCGGCTATCCACAGATCCTCTTTCGGATCCCGTTTCCGGTCGCTTACGGACTCGCTGCGCTCAAGGAATGGTTCGAAGTGCTCCGCGGGCGCGAGGCCTCAGCCGACGATGGCTTCACGCGCTTCGCGATCAAATACATGTGCACCCACCACTATTTCTCGATCGAGCGCGCGAAAGAGGAGCTCGGGTACACGCCGCGCGTCTCGCTTGATGAAGGCATCGAGCGAACCTGCGCGGCGATCGAGTCCGCGCGATCGGAGAAATGAATCGACGCCTCGATCGATGCTCGCGAAGCCTCAGCCTTCGGCGGCCGGGGGCCACTCGCGATTGAGCGTCTGAGCCACCTGCTTCGCGAGCTCTTCGCTGATCGAGTCACCTTCCTTGAAGGATCGATCGAATTTGCGGATGACCATCCGGACATACGAGGGGTTGAAGCGGAGGGCCTCGGCGAGATCGGAGAGGGCGTAGGTCTTAGACATTCGCAGATCCAGTAGAACGTGTTCCAATTCGACTATATACGTTTTCGTCATCGCTCTGCAAGGCTTGGGCGAACGAACCGATGAGACGCGCCCGATGAAGCGGCCCGCTGTGATCTGGAGCGCTCTCGGCTCATCCACGGGGGGGCGCCCGCATGCTCATATTTTTGAGCGCCTCGGGCGGAGCACGGCGACGTGCGCATTCTTCTCCGTGCGCATTCATTTCACGGGTGCGCGCCATGGCATCGCATGAAGATGCGATGTTCCTGATTTGGTGGGGTCGTTACTTTCCAACCTGGGCGTTCACCAAAGAGCGCTCCTTCGATTGAGATAGGTGATGACCATGAAGTACTTTCGTTTCGATTGGAAGACGCTCGGCTTTGCGCTCGCTCTCGCCGTCGCTTCCTTTGCACTGAACGGGTGCGCGCTGCTCAAAGAGCTCCGAAAAGGGGGAGATGAATGTTTGGAGGAGATCTGCTACGGCGAGGGTGAGGTTGGCCCCGAAGGGGGGATCGTCGAGTTCGACGGCATGCGTCTTGAAATCCCTGAGGGGGCGCTCGAGGAATACGTGTACATCACGATCGATGCGCTCGGGTTCGATCCGCTTCCCGGGATGACAAAGCATTCGCCCGTCTACAATTTCAACCCCGCCGGTCAGCAATTTCTGAAGCCCGTCACGGTGATCATCGAGGCCGATTCGCCCGCCGATGGGCTCGCCGTCCTCTGGAGCCTCCCGGGATCGACCGATGAATTTGAGGCGCTTTCCACGAAACGCGATGGCGCCTCCTTCACCGCCGAGACGACACATTTCAGCTTTGCCTTCCTCGGTTTCCCCGACGATCTCGATCGTCAGCCGACGGGGGAGGGAAGCTGCGGTGAGGGCTATTCTGAGCATCTCGAAGGTGCGAACGGGACGTGGACCGTCGGCGCGCTGCTCGAAGCGTTCTCGGGCATGGCCGAGCGTTACCTAGGGAAGGGGAGTTATTTCGCAGGCGTGGGGAGCCTCTTGCCTGCGCGACGCGATGGGGAGATTGCGGCCGAATTGATCAGCTCGGGCGAACCGGCCGGCATGATGGCGGCCTTCTGCAGCGCCGATGGACAGCGAGCCGCCACCCTCCACTATCAGCCGAAGGATGGCTTCATCATCGAATGCGGTGCCGAGCATGAATGCGACATTGCGGAGGGGCATCGCCTTCGCCTCAGCGAGCTCCATCCCAAACTCGCGCTGGAAGCGGCCTATGCCGATGCAGGAACCTATGGCGATTCGCTCTTTTACGCGCTCCTCACGCCCCACATCCAATTCCCCGGAATGGAAACCGACCACAGCCTCTACGAGTGGAAATTCGTCGCGCTCGAAGAGAATGTGGCCATGATCGCAAACGCAATCACGCGCGCAGTCCGCGATCCCACGCCCGATGAGACCGACTATTTCGGACTCGACTACTCGGACGACGATTGAGTCCACCTCCCGGTATGTGATGGGAATGCGGCACCTTGGGGCTCTTCTCGGACTCCCCGAGGCGTCGCGCGCTCCTCCCCGATGCGACCTTGTATTATTACGGCGCGCATGTAACCTGCATGCATTCGGGCTCTTGATGAGCGCCCCGATCCGGCGAGCGCGGATCAAGGGGAGGTATCAAAATATCGCTGGTTTATCGATTACGCCCCGGACCTCCCCGGCGTCTTCGTCGATCGCTCGAACGTCCTCACACTCGCGCTCGCCGAGCTGACTTGCGGCGTGATTTTAGCCCTTCCGCCCGTCGCTTCCGGGCTTGGCATCTCGCCCGTCCACGGTTTCGGCATCGCGCTGGGCCACTTCTTGACACTGCTCATCGCCTCGGGGCTTTTTCGAGAGCGCGCCAAGACCAGCCCCGCCGCGTTTTACGTGGCCGCCAGCATGAATCTCATCGCCGGCGTCGCGGCGTCTTGTGCCATTCCCGTCCTTTCCGGCGATCCTCGCTCGTTCGGCTGGGCGCTTCCCATCGTCTATGCCGTCGTTAACGCCGGGCTGCCTGAGACCCGCCCCTCGTACGGCGTGCTCCTCGTTCACACCGCCGGCCCCATCGCGACGATTCCCTTCTTCGATTTGCCCGAAGGGGCGCGCTGGGATGCGTGGCAGCTCGGAGGCCCGGTGCTTGCCGCCGGAGTCTCCGCCGGCCTCTATCATTATGTCGCGATGCGTACCGCCGAATGGCGCGCGCTGCGGACGCAGCACCAGCGCGCCCTCTTAAAACTCCGCGAGCAAGAAGAAAAACTCGCCCGCGCGCGCCTCGCGCAGGATCTCCACGATTCAGTCGGCTCGACCCTCAGCCTGCTAAGCCTCCACGCGGAGCTGCTCGAAAAGAACGGGGGGGATGCGAAGAGGGCTGCGCAGCTCGCCCAGCTCGCTCGTGAGGCGGCGCGAGCGGGCCTTCACGATCTGCGCGGCGTCCTTGACGCGATCGCTCCAGAGGACGAGCCCTTGAGTTCCCTCATCGACTCCCTTCGAGAGCTCGCCCGCGTCACGGCTCCAGGTGTGGACGTCGAGATCGAACTTCGCAGTAAAAACGAAATGGACAGAGGGGGCAGCGGCAGCGTCGCACGCGCTCCACGTGATGCCGCCATCGGACTCGAGCTTCACGTCAAAGAGCGCCTCCTCATCCTTCGAATTTTTCAGGAGTCGCTTCGGAACGCCGTCGTCCACGGTGGCGCCAAATCGTTCTCTTTTCTCATCGATCTCCGAAACGGCCTTGAGCTCCACGTTCGCGATGATGGGCGCGGCTTCGATCCCGAACGCATCGTCCCTGGCCGTGGGCTGAGCGGAATGAGGACGCGAATTGAAGAGCTGGGGGGGAGATTCAGCCTTCAATCGCAGCCCGGACAAGGAACGGCGCTCCGAGCGCGATTGGGATGAGGGGGGATGAGGTTGGAACTCGCATCATGACGCGGAATTCAAGCCGGAAGATCTTGGTCGTCGAGGATGAGCCGCGGCTCCACACCATCGTCGCCGAGTCGCTCGCGGAGCGCGATCTCGAGCTCAGCTTCGTTCAGACCTTCTCGGATGCGATCCAATCCATGAGCGAGCGCTCCTTCGATGCGTTCCTCGTCGATCTGGGCCTCCCCGACGGCGATGGCGTCCGTCTCATCGCCGAGGCCAAGCGCCTTCAGCCCGATGCGCCTTCGCTCGTTCTCACGTCGACCGTGATCCGGCGCACCGTGCTCGAAGCGCTTCGTGCGGGCGCATCGGGTTATCTCTCGAAGAGCGATCTCCTCGAAAAGCTCCCCTCGGCGCTCGATGAGGTCTTGAGCGGCGGAATGCCCATCTCGATCTCGGCCGCGCGCTATGTGCTCGAGCACCTTCAGCGCCGCGAATCCCCAAGCCATGGCGAGCTTACCCCGCGCGAGCGCGAGCTGCTTCAGCTGCTTGCGCGAGGCCTCACGTACAAAGAGTGCGGCAAGCTGCTCGGGGTCTCGATCAATACGGTCCGCACGCATATCCGCGCGATCTACGAAAAGCTCCACGCGGCGAATAAGGCCGAGGCGGTGATGCTCGCGATGAAGGAAGGGTGGATCTGATCAAGCCTTGGTCGCGCCTCAGCGCCGAATGGGCTTGGCTGCGAGGAAGCGGCGAACGGCACCCGGCGCAGCGTGGAGGGCCTTGGGCGGCGGGATGGGCAGCGGCTGTGGCGCACGCGTGGCCCAATAAAGAAGCGGTTCATCCGGCAGCGCCTGAGCGAGCGCGAGGAAGGCCGCTCCGCTCTTTTCGGCGTAGACCTCATCGAGAAAAGGGAGATCGCTCGACTCGAAGGCTCGCCTCGCTTCGGCTCCCCTCTTGCGAAGGGGCTTCCCGTATCCTCCACCGAAATGCTCGCGATCGATGTAGAGGCGCCGCGCAAGATCAATGGGTCGAAAGCGGACGCATTCGCCGAGCGCGGGCTCAAGGAAGCGGGCGGTCGAATGAGCGAGGCGGAGGATATTTGCGGGGCTTGTGATCGGGAAGGGCGTTACGCGGACGGCGTGCACAATCGGAGCGCGAAACGCCCTTCCCTCGCCCAACGAAAGGCGCTCGGCGAGGGCGAATCCAAGAAGAAGCCCCGCCGTGGTGCATCCGCTCCCGACCGCGAGGATGACGCGCTTTGGATGCTGCTGAGGCGGGATCTCCCGGAGCTGCGCTTCGAGCTCGAGCGCGGCAGAGACGTGGCCGACGACGCCCCGCGGAGAGGCGCCACCGGGAAGCATCAGATAGTCGCCCTGGTGACGGAATCGTTCCCGGAGCGCCGCGACGGGGAGAAAGGCCGCATGGGGCATGGTGCGGATCTCGGAGCCGAGGGCAACGAGCGCCCGCGCGTTGTTCTGCGCGGTGCGTGTCGGAGGTTGGGGGAAAATGAGCGCCCCCGTTTTTAAACCCACACGTGGAGCGTGAAAGGCCGAGGCGATGGCGTGATTCGAACCAAAGGCGCCCATCGACCAAATCCGCTGCGCTCCCCGCCGACGCGCATGAGCGAAAAGTCCTTCGAGGGTCCGTACCTTATTCCCTCCATAAATCGGGCTCGTTCGATCCTCGCGCTTGATGAAGCGCGCCGCGCCGTTTTCGAGACGCGGGATGCGCTCAAGCGGCGTCGGCAGCTCCGCGAGACTCAAAAATAACGAATCGCCAAGCTGCGGAAAAATTCGAACGAGCGTCTGCGCGGCCGCCATCGGCCCGAGTGTAAACGGCTCCGCTAAAAATCGCGATCGAAGCTTCGTTTCTCTTTGGCGCGAGCCCTCTCCCGTCGCGGAGCGAGGTTCGAGCGAACCCAGAGGCGAACATGTCGGCCCGATGTCCATCTCCCCAAACGGCGGAATACGTCAGTTAATCTCCCCAAACGGCGGAATACGTCCTTGCTTGAGTGCTTGCTTTTGTGCGTGCAATTGTAGTCGAATATCGCACTCTATTTACCGATCGGTAAGCTAACGGCTTGCGGCCGGCGCCGTCTCACCTCAGATTTCCGAATTCAACGAGAGAACCCCATGGACCCACGGCCGAGAAAATGTCTGCCGAGTTCTCGAAAACGATGCCCCCAGAAGGCGAAAGTCAGATGATCATGGAAGACGAGGCCCTCCCGCCTGTTTCGAAGACGACCCGGACCGTCACCATTCTCACGATTGTCATCTCCCTTGTTCTCCTCGCGGTGGGCATCGGCACGCGTCTCGCTGCCGAAACCGAGCGGGCGGCCGAGCGTGAAGCCGAGGTGGCCGCACAACGCGAACGCGCGCTTCTGCCGCGCGAGGTCGTTGTCACGCTGACCGAGCCCATCCAATACGAGTTCACCTTCCCGATTACAGGCACGCTCGATCCCATCCGCGAGACGGAACTCAGCTTCAATGCCGGCGGTCGCCTCGATCATATCGATGTCTCGCTCGGCGAGAAGGTGACGGCGGGTCAGACGATCGCGCGTCTTGATCGACGTTCCATCTCCGCCTACGGAAGATTGGCTACGGCGGGGGTTCAAGCGAGCCAGGCGCAACTCGAGCTCGCGCAAGACCGCCTCGCACGGACGGAGCGACTTCATGCAGCCGGAGCCGCGTCCGATGCGGATCTTCACGCGGCGCAGCAACAGCTTTCACTCGCCCAGGCGCAACACGCTCAAGCTTCGGCGCAGGGCCGCATCACCTCGACCGATAGCTCGAATCACATTCTCCGCGCGCCCTTCGATGGCACCATCACCCGCGTCCCCTCGGGTACCGGAAGCGTCGTCGGTCCGGGGCAGCCGCTCTTCCGCCTTGAAGATCTCTCCTCGCTTATCCTTCGGAGCGGCGTGACTGAGCGCGCGCTCGCGCATATCCAGATTGGCGATAAGGTCGAGATCGAGAACCCGCCCGTCGTCGGTGTGGTGATCGCGCTCGCGCGCTCGCTCGATCCGATGACGCGAAGGGCGCCGATCGAGATCGCGGTCGATAACCCTGACGGCAAGCTTGTCGGTCATGCGCTCGTCCGCGGCGATGTTCGCACCGGGAGGAGCGTCCCGGCTCTCCGCGTTCCGGCGACGGCGATCCGGGGTGATCGGAGCGTCCTCATCGTGAACGCGCAGAACGAAATCGAGGCGCGCCCCGTCGAGGCCATCTTTGAAGAGGATGGAACCGCCGTGGTCTTGGGTGGGTTGAGCCCCTCGGAGCGCGTCGTCGTACGGCCGAGCGCTGATCTCCTTGAAGGCACTGTGGTGAGCGTCGATTCCCAGTCGCCGGGCGTAGCGGAGCGCAAATGACCCTCTCGGATATCGCGATTCGGCGACCCGTCTTCACGACGATGATGTCGGTTGCCATCATGGTCCTCGGGGCGTTCAGCTTTTCGAGGATCCCGGTCGATCTCTACCCGGATGTCGAATTCCCGGTCGTTTCGGTTGTGACGGCCTATCCGGGAGCAAGCCCGCGCGAGATTGAAACGCAGGTGACCGAGAAGATCGAAGACGCGATCGTGTCCGTAAGCGGCATCGACCAGATCGTTTCGTACTCACGCGACTC
>JAAZAH010000346.1 GCA_012514415.1 Sandaracinaceae bacterium | reverse complement strand
GAGCGCCGAGGGGCCGAAAGCGAAGAGTTTCCAGTCCCGCTCATCATTCCCGATCTCAAAATGGAGCTCGCCGAGGACGGTGATTCGATGATCCTCGAGTTCGAGGGCGAGCGTCGGCGAATCCACCGAATGGGCGCCGTCCTTGCCCGGCTAAAACCCGATTCAACCGATCAGACGGAGCCGGGCGGCGCTGAGGATATCATGCGCTTCGTGAACCTCTCGCTCTATACCTCACAGTGCAGGGTGACCGCCTTTGGCTCATTCGGCATGACGGGGTATGTGAACCAGAGGACCGAGTTCAAAGCTCTGATCAACGGCAGCTTTGATGTTCACGTCCGCCAGCTGCTTCCGCCGACGACTGACATCACCTATTACGGTTATGAAGAGCTCTCGGGGATCGTGATCGACGGCATCCAAAAGACCCTCCCCGACATTACGGGCTCGGGCGGCATGGAAGGGACGCTCGATTACGAGCTCTACATCAACCAAGGCGATCCCGAACCCTACATCACGGGCTATCTGAACTACGATGATGTCTTCGTGAAGAACGGCGTCGCCGATAGCGGACACTATAACTTTAAGGTCGGTGATCGCGTTTTCGAGCTTCCGTGGCAGATGGCCATCGATGCGACGCTCGAGAACGTCCTTCCGATCGAAGAGGGGATTCCCTGAGTCCGAAAAGTACGACGAACGCCCTACCGAAGCACTGAAAGAGCCCGCCCATGACGAGCGGGCTTTTTTCGTGCTCCGTTTGGCATGACCGCCCTGACCGGCCTATAAATCGGGCATGCGAAGCCCAAAGGATTTTTTCAAGCCGCTCGCGCTCGGCGCTCCTGAGCCCCTCCGCGAGATCCCCTTCAAGCCGTCTCGGATGATCCACTTCTTCGATCCGAGCAATGAGAAGATGGCGGCGAAGGTTCCCGATATCGCGAGAAAAGCCGATGTCGTCCTAGGCAACCTTGAGGACGCCATTCCGATCGATAAGAAAGAGGCCGCGCGGGAGGGCTTCATCCGCATCGCGCGTGAGATGGATCTCGGTGATGCGCAGCTGTGGACGCGCGTGAACTCGCTCGATAGCCCCTGGCTCCTCGACGATCTTATCCGCATCGTCACCGAGGTCGGCGATAAGGTCGATGTGATCATGGTGCCCAAGGTGGAGGGTCCGGAAGACATCCACTATGTGGACCGCCTTCTCGCGCAGCTCGAGGCGCGGGCCGAGTTGAAGCGTCCGCTCCTCGTCCATGCCATCCTCGAGACAGCGCGCGGCGTGGCGAATGTCGAGGCCATCGCAACTGCGAGCCCGAGGATGCAGGGACTCAGCCTTGGTCCGGCGGATCTTGCGGCCTCGCGGCGCATGAAGACGACGCGCGTCGGTGGTGGACATCCCGGCTACCTCGTACGGGTCGATCCGGATCCCGCAAACCCCGATGCCCCGCGCGCGACCTATCAGCAGGATCTTTGGCATTATACGATCGCGCGGATGGTCGATGCTTGCGCGGCAGCGGGGATCCTTCCGTATTACGGCCCCTTCGGCGACATCAAGGACGTCGTCGCGTGTGAAGATCAATTCCGCAACGCCTTCCTTCTTGGATGCGTCGGCGCATGGTCGCTTCATCCGGTGCAGATCGATATCGCGAAGAAGGTCTTTAGCCCGCCGGCCGATGAAGTTCTTTGGGCAAAGCGTGTCATCGAAGCGATGGGCGATGGCTCCGGCGCCGTGATGATCGACGGCAAGATGCAGGACGACGCGACATATAAGCAGTGCAAGGTCGTGGTCGAGCTCGCCGAGATGCTCGCCAAAAACGATCCCGAGCTCGCCGCCTCCTACGGCTTCTGAGGTAATCATGGCCAATCAAGCAAGACCCCGACGAAGCGTACTCTACATG
>JAAZAH010000345.1 GCA_012514415.1 Sandaracinaceae bacterium | reverse complement strand
GGGGATGTCGCGCTTAGCCGGAGGACGACCGCGGTTCCGTTCCGGATCCGGACCTTGAGCTCGCCTTTGGCGCGAGAGAGAACCTCGACGCCGCCCTCGAACCCGAACTCCCCGCTGCCTTGGTATTTGAGCGTGTACACCCCTTCCGGGCGAATCGCATCACGGCCAAAGATCACCATCCGCGCGACCTGATTTTCGGCGAGCGAACTTACCCAGCCGTACGCATCGAGAGAGAGCCTGCGCCCGTCCCGAAAATCACGTGGCGTCCCTCCCACCCAATCGTCGGCGAGCTTGATCGCGTCGACGAAAGGATGGCTGGAAGACCAATGGTTTGGGCGTGCGAGGTTGATCCCGATCGGCGCGGAGCGAGTCGGAAGCTTCGCGGTGTGGGCTCGGTGGCCTTTTGTGGCGGTCTCGTGCGACGTCTCATTCGATGCGCCCGCTGAAGGCAGCTCTTGCAAATTCGTTGGCGTCTCGCCCCGAAGCAGGGTTGCGGCGAGCAAAAGCGCCGGGAAGGAAAGCGCTCGGAAAAAGCCAACCATCGCTCAATACGCGTTCTTTCGGGCTGAACGGCTGAAGACCGTTTTCCAGATGATTTGGAGATCCCAGAGCAGATCCCAATTTCGGATGTATTCGAGATCATGCTCGATCCTCCTCTCCATCTTCTCGAGGGTGTCGGTTTCTCCGCGCCATCCGTTGACTTGAGCCCACCCTGTGATGCCCGGCTTCACTTTATGTCGCAGCATGTAGCGGCGGATCTTTCGTCGATACGCTTCGTTATGGGCGACCGCATGGGGACGAGGACCGACGATGCTCATCGTCCCAGTGATCACGTGAAAGAACTGGGGGAGTTCATCGAGTGAGGTTCGCCGAAGGATGCGTCCGATTGGTGTGACGCGCGGATCGTCCTCGGCCGCCTGTCGGATGTCGGGGCCGTCTTCAGCGACGCGCATGGTGCGGAACTTCAAGACGTAGATGACCTCGCCGTTGAGGCCGTAGCGGCGCTGCCGAAAGAAGACAGGCCCTCGGCTTGTGCATTTGATCGCGATCGCGATCACGAGCATCGGGACGGCGATGAAAGCGAGGATGATCGATCCAAGGATCAGGTCTTCAAGCCGCTTCAACCAGCCGTCGACGCCGTAGAATGGGGTCTCGTGGATGCTCACGACGGGCGTCGAGCCGACGCTCGACCAGGTTGCGTGGAGAAGATCGAAGGACTCAAAATCGGTGGCGAGGTAAACCGACGCCGTGGTGTCGGAGAGCGCATCGATCATGCGGAGAATGCGAGGTTCGGCCCGGAGTGGGAGCGCGATGTATACGAGATCGATCGTCCCCCGGCGCGCATCCTCGACCAGTCGGTTCAGTCCCCCTAAGAGCTCGACCATGCTGAGACATTCTGGATCGCAGCGCTCAAGCGTCCGGTCATCGTACACGCCGCGGACGCTCAGCCCGAGCCAGGGGGCGCTCTGGATCTCGCGAATGAGGGTCGCCCCAAGCGGTGTGGCGCCGAGAATGACCGTCGATTTTTGATAGCGGCCAGTTCGCCTTAGTGCCCCGAGCACGCTTCGCTGGATCACCCGCGCGGCGATCAGCGCGATCGGAGTCAGAATGAACCATACGCTGGTGGAGACGCGACTCAGTTCATCCGTTTTCTTTGCGAGGAATGCGGAAAGAAGGAGCGCAGGGATGACAAGAAGCCAAGCCGTGAGGATCTTTTTGACGTCGCTTCGGAGCTCGTCGCGCTGATCGCTTCGATAAAGGCCCGTCGCTTCGCTGATTAAATGAAAGACGAGGATCGCGATCGCGGTGATGGCGATATGGACTTCGCCGAAAGGACTCCCGTAGGCGTTTTGGATCGCAAAGTAGATCGAGGAGACGATGAGGG
>JAAZAH010000344.1 GCA_012514415.1 Sandaracinaceae bacterium | reverse complement strand
GATGAAATACTCGCTCATCATGGTCGTGCGCAATTTGGTGAGGTTCACAAATGACGTTACGGCTCGAAAGATCGCGAACATATTCCTCGCGAGCTCAAGCCGTCCGTTCGCGCCAAAAAAGAGATAAAGGTTCTCCACGTGCTCCTTGCTCGGATAGGCCTCCTCGACGATGCCTCCGAGCTCGGGCGCGCCTTCCGTAAGCGTTCGGAGGACGACATTGCGCATGTAGCGGGTGCGCGGCTGGATCGCTTCGGAAACGGGCGACATCCGGCCATGCCAGCGGCGCATCCACTCCTCATGAGCCATCCGCGGCGGGAGCGGAAGACACGTGATGGCGACGATGCCGGGAGAGCGCTCGCCATCCGGCCAATCGCGCGGTCCCGCGTGGGCGTTCTCGCCGTACTCGACATAGGGCGACTCTTCGACGAGATAGCCCTCGGGCACAAACTCCGCCGCTCTCAGGAGCGCCTCGACGCGGCGGTGCGCATCGAGCGAATCGAGCTTCACTTTGACGAAGGCGATGTGCGCCTTTTTTCTTGGATCGCGGAGCGAGGGCGTCTTCACGTTGGCGTGCTCATCGGATACGTCGATCTGAAGTCCCAGCAGTCCCTCGAGCGCGAGCAGCTGCCGCGCGATCTCGGCGCGGAGGATTTTCCCAAGCTCCTCCGGCAAGCGACACGCAGGATCGCGAAGTAGGTAGATCACGGTAGTCGGTTTCATCGCTGCGATTCCTTTGGGTCTGCGCTCAGATCGGCGCCCATGGCGAAAGACCTAGCATATCTACGCATACGCTCCGCCGTAGAATGCGTCTCAACCTCCACGCAGGCTGCAAAGTTTTATCACCAACACAAATTCGCTCCAAAGAAGAGGTGGACGGCTGAGGAACAAGGCGGCTATGTTGCTCTCATGGCGTGTGCGAGTCTGCCACGCGGACGAGAAATCAAACTTGGGGGGTGCCATGAAGGCCCGTGATCTAAAGATCGCCATCATCGTGGGAAGTACGCGGCCGGGCCGCGTGGGGCGCGGAGTTGCCGATTGGGTCGTGGAACAGACCAAATCGCGCGAGGCGAGCTACGAGCTCATCGATCTTGCCGAGGTCAACCTTCCCTTCCTTGACGAAGCCGTTCCCCCCTCGATGGGTCAATACCAGAACGAGCACACCAAGCGCTGGGCCGAAAAGATCGCGCCCTTCGATGGTTTCATCTTCGTCACGCCCGAGTACAACCACTCCACTTCGGCCGCGCTCAAAAACGCACTCGATTTTATCTACGCCGAGTGGAACAACAAGGCTGCCGCATTCGTCGGCTATGGGAGCCTCGGCGGAGCGCGGGCCATCGAGCACCTGCGCGCCATCGCGAGCGAGCTTCAGATCGCCCACGTGCGACAACAGCTGTCGTTTTCACTCTTTACAGACTTCGAGAATTTCTCGACGTTCAAGCCGCAGGACAATCACCTCCAGGCCGCTCAAACGATGCTGGATCAGCTCGAGCGGTGGGCAGGCGCCATGAAGACGCTCCGCTCGAGTTGAGCCCCGCGTCGCTTCGGCGCGTGGCAGCGCCGTTTTTGTGCTAATGAGCCGCGCATGAGCTCCGAGCTGAAATCGCATCCCATCTTCCGTGGCATCGAGGGCCCGATCCTCACCGTTGTGATGGACGGAATCGGTATCGGGCGCGGCGATGAATCCGATGCCGTGAGTCTCGCGCGGACCGTGCACCTCGATCGCCTCCGCGAACGCTCACTCTATCGAACACTCAACGCGCATGGCGTTTATGTGGGCCTTCCGTCCAACGACGATATGGGCAATAGCGAGGTGGGCCATAACGCGCTCGGTGCAGGGCGGATCTTTGATCAGGGCGCCAAGCGCGTCGCGTTGGCCATCGAAAGCGGCGAGATCTTTGAAGGCGAAACCTTCCGCGAGCTCATTGCCAACGTGAAGGAGAGCCGTGAGCCGCTTCATCTCATCGGACTTCTCTCCGACGGCAACGTCCACAGCCATATCGATCATCTCTTCGCCCTTTTAAAGCACGCCAATAAGGAAGGCGTCGAGCGCGTACGCGTTCACATCCTCCTCGACGGCCGCGATGTGCCCGAGGTGAGCGCGCTCGACTATGTCGAGCCGCTCGAAAGGCTTCTCGGGGAGATCTCCTCCGCAAGCGCGCGCGACTACCGCATCGCCTCGGGTGGTGGGCGCATGATCATCACCATGGATCGCTACGAGGCGGACTGGGCCATGGTCGAGCGCGGCTATCGGCATCATGTCCACGGTGAAGGGCGTCAATTCCGCTCAGCCACCGAAGCGATCCAGACCCTCCGCGACGAAAATCCCGGCGTTATCGATCAAAACCTCCCGCCCTTCGTCATTGCCGATGAAGCCGGCCCCGTCGGCCCCATTCGCGATGGGGCCTCGGTCATCTTCTTCAACTTCCGGGGCGATCGCGCGATCGAGATCTCGCGCGCCTTCGAGGAGGACGATTTTAGCGCGTTCGATAGAGGAAGGCGTCCGCAGGTGCTCTACGCCGGGATGATGGAATACGATGGCGATCTCCACATCCCGTCGCGCTATTTGGTCGATCCGCCGGCCATCGATCGGACGCTCGGCGAATACCTTGCGCGATCGGGCATCACGCAGTTTGCCTGCAGCGAAACCCAGAAATACGGACACGTCACCTATTTCTGGAACGGGAATCGGAGCGGATACTTCGATCGCGCGCTCGAGCGCTACGTCGAGATCCCGAGCGACCTTGCGCCCTTTGAAGAACGTCCGTGGATGAAAGCCGCTGAGATCACCGACGCCACCGTGGAGTCGCTTCTCAGCGGGCGCGAAAAGGTGCTTCGAATCAACTACGCCAACGGCGATATGGTCGGGCACACCGGCAATTTCAATGCCGCGGTGCTCGCGGTCGAAGCGGTCGACCTCTGCATCGGGCGGCTCATCCCCATCATCGAGAAACTCAAAGGCGCGCTCATCATCACCGCCGATCATGGAAACGCGGACGAGATGTTCGAGCGTTCGAAGCGTGGCGAGATTCTGCGCGACGCAAACGGAAGGCCTCGGCCGAAGACGAGCCATACGCTCAATGCCGTCCCCTTTTATCTTTACGCTCCCTCGGCGCCCGAGCTTGCGCTCCGGACCGATCTCGAAGAAGCGGGCCTTGCGAATATCGCGGCAACGGTGATGGAGCTCGTTGGGAAGACGCCGCCCGAAGACTACCTTCCTTCGCTACTTCGCTTCGGTGACTGAGGGACCGACAGTTCAGTCGACCGACTCGATCGCATCCGCCGGGATCATCCCTCGGATCGCCGCTTGATCATCGACGGCAACGAAAACATCGACCTCCCCGGTCTCTACATACCGCGCCATCTCACGCGCGTGGGCCGGGGCGTCGATCGATGCGATCGTGACACCATCGAACGCGACGCGGGTGGCGGGTTTGACGCGGCGAAGTGGACCTGAGCTTTCATCGCGGCGGATTCGTTCGGGCAGCTCGCCGCGCGCGGCATTTGCTGGCGCGCGCTCTTTCGTCGCGTGTGGAGGCGTTCGGGGAGAGGGATCCGCGATGATCTCCCCATGATGGAGGTAGCCCGCGAGATAAGGTCCTGAGCCCAGAAGGATGGCGATCCGACCTTCGTCCCGCCTCACCTCATACGCTTCGAAGTGGTGGTTCGGAGGCAAGGTGAGGAGCCGCTCGCTTCCCGTCTCATCGAAGACGGGAAGCGCATGTTCGGCGCGGATAAGGATCGGACGGCCAGGAAGGGCCGGCGGATGATCTGGAGCCTCTCCACCGAGCGCCGCAACGGGAAAGCTCCCCTCATAGCGCGGCACGTTCACACGTGCGCCTTCACGGGAGACGATGGCGGGGCTCACGGCGACGCGCACCCGTCCCGGCTCGTCGGCATATCCTAGCAGCTTCACCGGATCGCCTCCGCCAAGATACACGGGCGTATCCCTTACGCGCCCGCGGGTGAGCGATAAAAATTCGAGCCGGTGCACGGGAACATAGCCGCGAACGCGCATCCCGCCCCTGACGCGAGCGAGGACGCGAGAGCCTTCGAGCTCACCCGCAAGTTCGACGACCACGCCCGCGGTTAGATAACCAAAGGCGGGCGACCCCGCGTCGGGACCTAGATAAAGAGAGGGACCCCTTCCCTCGGTGATGCGCGCAGTCGGAGGGAGCTCACCTCCGCGGCTCTCAGTCGAACGTTGGCTTCCACCGGCCTCGGCGGACGTCCCATACTCCGCTCCCGTCGTCTCGCTTTTCGCGTTCGGTGCAGAGGAACCCTCGCGCTCGCATGCCATCAAGAAGACAGCCGAGAGGATGATTAAACGCGCGACGCCGGCCGCTCTCATCGATATCGCGTCCTCAGGCGGATCCCGAGAAAATCCGCGATCTCTTGCGCGGTGGCTCTTGGAATGCGGTCGAGTCGCGCCTCGACGACGGCACGGGCTCGCGCGTGAGGCTCACCCTTGAGGGCGGGCAGCACGATGGGACACCACGCGCTGAGCGTCTTCCCATCCGCGCCTTCGAGTGCCTCGGCGAGCACCGGCTCGAGCTTTTTTTGGTAGGCGACTGACGCGACGCAAAGCGCCGAGAACGTCCGGACAAGGCCGTCCTTCCCTTCGGGCGTCGCGTCGGCGAAACCATCCCGCAACGCGTCGAGGTGCTTGGCCACGCGCGCAGGAGCACTTCGCGCCACAAGGGGGAGAGTATCGGCGGCCATCTGACGCACGCGCTTATTCTTCGAAAAGATCGCCTGCGTAAGTTCGGTGACAATCGGGATGATCAGTTCGATCTTTTGTTTGCCGATTTCGTCGAGGACGCGTGCGGCTTGGGTCGCCGTCGTCGGCGCTCCCTCTAAGAGCTGTGTCGCCAGCTCCGCAACGCGCTGGGGGGCCTCTTCATCCTCGATGATCTGGAGCGCCGTCCCGAGAGCGCCGCCCGTGGGCCGCTTCGATGTCGCCGCGGATTTCGCCGCGCTGGTTTTCTTCGTCGTCTTCGCCTTCGTCATCGTCGATCTTTCGACCTTCCCAGATAAGAGCGCTCGAAGTCCCGCCGCTCGGCGGCCGATCGGAGCGCTCGAATCCTAACTGAACTGGTGGTGTCGGCTCCACCAAGAAACCTTCAATCCACTCGCCTCACCCGAGAGCGGCGGATGTCATCTTCTCATCATGCATTCCTGAGCTTTTGTGCCACAAGGGGTAAGGATAGCCGATATCGCCACGAAGTTCCGCGATGGCCTCCAGGGAATTCCTCGTATTCGACCTCGACACCGGCGGCTTCGAGGCCGCGCTTGAGTGCTCGAGCACCAAAATTCAATCCGTGTTCATCCCCATCGCCGGCATCGAGGTAGGCGAAGCGAAGGGAGCGGAGCGCCTCGCTCTGCTTTTCGATGCGGCGGACGGGATCGTGCGCGAGCCAGCGTTCGAAGACATCTTGGCGGATGACTCCCGTCTCTAGATCGACCGGGAGATCAACATGCGGCGGAGGCGCCTCGAGATTCGGTGAGTAGCTCTGCGCGGCGGCGAGCGTGAACGCGCCATCAAAATCGAGTCCGTCCTTTGGCCCCTCTTCGAGGAGCTTTCGAGCGAACGCCTCGACGCCACCAGCGCGCGCCATGGCGACGGCCGCACCGGTGAACATCGGCCGCATCGTGACTTCGAAGAGCGCATCGCCTGCGTGGCTCGCGATGGCCGAGACCACTCCGGGCCGGTCGAGCGCCATTCGAAGCGCGCCAAAACCGCCCGACGATCGACCGACGATCGCACGCCCTTCCGCCGCTTGAACCGTACGGAAGCGCGCGTCGATTTCGGGGATGACCTCGTCGGCGAGATAGCTCTGGTACGCGCCGTGAGCAATGGAGTCGATGAACTGACTCCCGCCGAAACGCGTCATGCAATCGGGAAGCGCGAGAATAAACGGCGGGGCCTCGCCTTGGACGATCTGAGCGTCGAGATCCTCAATCGTGTTCTTTCGAAAGGGATCGTAGCTGACGATTCCACTCGGCGATCCCGCGTATCCGGGAAGCATCAGGATGAGTGGAAGACGCGCTCTGCTCTCGTCGTAGCCGGGAGGCAGATAGACGATCACCTCACGATTTGCCGGATCGCCGAGGGGGTTGTCGCGAAGGACTTTGCTCTCAAAGAAGAACCGCTCAATACGGCCTCGGATGCGCATGCCCCCAGTATAGCCCATTGCCTCTGAGCTTTGGGGCCGCTCGCGGCAGTTCGATCGGCGAATGCGTACCGCACTCAGAATGGCGAGGCGCGCGGCACTTCCGTTCGCTGCATCGCGCCGAGAAGCGTTCAGCTCTTTGAGCCGAGGCGCGCGGCCGATGCCTCGCGATGAAGCGCCTTGCGGTCGTCCTCGTCGCTCGGCGGCGCATCGGTCCGCGCTCGCTCCGCGATCACATCTTCGAGACGGCCTCGATACCAAGGAGCGAAAGCCCGCGCCGCACCTGCCTCGCCGTAAGCGCGACGAGTGCAAGCCGGCTCTTTCTCACCGCATCGTTTTCGGCGTCAATGACTTTGCACGCCTGATAAAACGCGTTGAACTCCGATGCGAGCTCAAAAAGATGCTCGGCGATAAGATGCGGCAGATAGCTCTCCTCGACCTTGGCGATCACGTCGCCGAAGCGAACGAGGCGGCGGGCGAGCTTCGCTTCTTCGGGCGTGCCGATGGTGATGGGCCCCGAGACATCGGACTCTTCGATGCCCGCGCGGCGAAAGATCGACATGGAGCGCGCGTGCACATATTGGAGATACGGACCGGAGTTCCCCGTGAAGCTCACCATCCGATCGAGGTCGAATTGATAATCCGTCATCCGATGGTTTGAGAGATCGGCGTACTTCACGGCGCCCACACCGACCGAGCGCGCGAGCTCGTCAATCTCTTCTTCGGCGATCTGAATCCTGCCCTCGTCGATACCTTCACGGATGCGTTCTCGGGCGCGCTCGATCGCCTCATCGAGAAGCGAGCGGAGTGTGAGTGCGGCTCCCGTCGCATCGCGCGTACGGAGCGGCTTTCCATCGCTTCCAAGCACCGTCCCAAACCCGATGTGCGCAAGCTCGATCTCGACACCGAGCAGCTTCATCAGCGTGAACACTTGCTCGAAATGGAGCGCTTGCCGATGATCGACGACGTAGAGCGCGCGATCGGCCCCGAGCTTCTCTTTTCGGTAGTGGACGGTGGCGATATCGGTCGTCGAATAGAGAAAGGCTCCATCACTCTTTTGGATCAGGAAGGGTTCTTTCTGCTTTTTGAGGCGCGGCGGGATCTCACCCTCCTGCTCGCCCCAAAAGATCGCCTTCGCTCCCGCGTCTTCTCGAGCGATGCCGCGCGAGACGAGATCGTGGACGACGCCTTCG
>JAAZAH010000037.1 GCA_012514415.1 Sandaracinaceae bacterium | reverse complement strand
TGGACGTGATGGACCGTAAGACCGTTGAGCCTCAAGCGGAAGCTTCGGCCGTTTAGGTTGCCACCAAAACGAAAATCTCGAAGGGTCTCGAAGTTGCTCAAGTGAGGTCCTCGAAGCGCGGAAGCGAGCGGTCTCGTCGGGGTTTCACTTCCTCGAAATGCGCGACGATGATCTCGTCCGTCTGTCGGTCGAGCAGAGCGTCGAGTGTTTCCACGATGCGTGCGCGATTCAGAGGGCGATCGACGAGCGTGAAGGGGCGACGGGAGCGAAGGCGGAGTCGATACGCGCGGCCGGGTTCTCCATCGCGGTAGGGCTGAAGAAGCTGCGGAGCTGCGTAAACGATCTGCGCGGATTTGATCTCGTCGATACGGCGCTTGATTTCGTTGAGTATGTCGTGAGTTTCGCCAGCGTCGATCAGGCCTTTTCGGGCGCGAGCTCGTTCGGAGAGCTCGATGGGGGAAGAGTCCTCGGCGAAGCGGAGAAAGAGCGAGATATCCGCCGAAGTGGCCGGCGCTCGGGTTGAGGTCGGGATCGGGATCGTCCCGCGGCGCTTTTCAAGGGTGGCGGCGAGCCAGATGCCGAAAATGACGATGGCACCCAAGCCGAGGGCGATCGCGGTGAATGTGACAAGGGCGATCGAATACATCAGCCGCGGAGCCTAGCAGCTAATGGACGGTTGAAAACCGGGCGATTCCTAGGGGGCGTCCGGTTCTTCCAAAAAGTCATCGAAGATCGCTTCGAGGATCTCACCAATGGACGAAAAAAGCGCTTCGGGCACGCGGAGCTCGACGACGGCCTCGAGACCGTCCCGGCGAAGCATGATGTCGCGGATGAGTCTTCCGATGGGCTCAGGAAGGATGAGCGCAAAGGTTTGGAGCTGTTTGAGCTGCGAGCTCATATGCTCGACGGCGGCGCGGGCCGAAGATTCATCCACGTAGCGGAGCCGGCCCGAAACGGTGAGGGCGTCGTGGACATCGAGCCGCAGTTGCAACTCCTCTCCACCCCGAAGGATCGTCTTGAGCGCGGCGGGGGCGTCGGCGACGGCGTTCCTTAGGGCGTCGCTTATGCGCACTCGAAGTTCAGCGGCGCTGTCGAGGTGGATGGCGCTCGCGGAGGGATCGAGGCGTCCGTTATGGGCGACGAGGATGGCGCCCGGACTCTGATGGGTGATCGCGTAGCCCTCGACGAGCGCGCCGCGGCGTTCGATCTTGCTGAAGTCTCCGTAGAGAGCGACGCGCTTGATCTCGTCGGCGGTCTCGTCTCGGATTGCACCCTCGCCGCTCGCGTCGCTCGCGTAGGAGGAGGCGCCACCGAGGATCTCTTCCAGTGAAAGAAGGATGAGGGCCTCGCGTACGCCGCGAAGCACGGGGGCATAATCCGGCGCGGTGCGATCGGAGACCTCGAGGAGTTCATCGATGAGCTCGCTGAACGTTGGGCTGCGCCGAAGTTTGGGAATGCTCACGTAAATGAAGTCGAGTCCCGTAATGAGGTGGGCCTCGATCGGGAGCGAGGTGAGGAGGGGGCGTCCTTCTTCGAGTCGCTCCGCGCCGCTCGTCGCGGTCATGGAGTCGATGACGTCGCCCGTGGGCTCGCCGGCGCTGGATCCGGCGCAGGCAACAAGCGGGATGAGGAGGAGTGGGAGGAGGCGCATCGCGCTAGTAAATCGCGCCTCCGCCGGAAAGGCACGAAGAATCGTGGGCGCGGACCGAGCGACTGAGGTTCCCTTGCCGCCTCATCGCCCGCTCGCCGCCGTTGTCGAAGCCGGCGAGGCCTGCTATCTCGCATGCATTGTGAAGACCGCGCTCACTGGAATCAAGCCGACCAATGTCCCGCATCTTGGCAACTATCTCGGGGCCATCCGTCCGGCGCTCGCGCTCTCTGGACAATATCGTACGGCCTATTTCATCGCCGACTATCACGCGCTGACCACCGTCCGCGACGCCGCGGCCCTTCGTAGCTACGTCTACGACGTCGCCGCAACCTGGCTCGCCTCGGGCCTCGACCCCGAGGAGACGCTTTTCTATCGCCAAAGCGATATCCCCGAGGTTTTCGAGCTGACGTGGGTTCTCTCGTGCCTACTCGCAACGGGTCAGCTCGAGCGGGGACACGCTTATAAGGACGCTCTTGCGAAGGGCGAGGCGCCCAACGCCGGCGTCTTCAACTACCCCGTCCTCATGGCGGCGGACATCCTTCTTTACGATACCGATCTCGTCCCCGTCGGTAGCGATCAGCGGCAACACCTTGAGCTCTGCCGCGATGTGGCGATCCGCCTCAACCATATTTACGGCGAAGGAACGCTCGTCGTTCCGGATGCGCTGATCGGCGACGCACCGCTCGTTCCCGGCATCGACGGCGAAAAAATGAGCAAATCGCGAGGGAACTCGATTCCGCTCTTCGCCTCCGAGAAAGAGCTCAAGAAGGTCGTCATGGGCATCGCGACGAGCTCGGAGCCGCTCGAGGCCCCGAAAGATCCTGAAGGTTCGACCGTCGTCGCCCTCTTCCGGTACGTTGCCGGTGAAGAGCGGGCACGTGAGCTCGAATCCAAGCTCCGGGCGGGCGGTTACGGATGGGGACATGCGAAGCTCGATCTCCTCTCGGCGATCGAAGAAGAGATCGGCCCCAAGCGCGAAATCTTCCATCGGCTTCGA
>JAAZAH010000036.1 GCA_012514415.1 Sandaracinaceae bacterium | reverse complement strand
TCGGCCGCCTAGGCCAGCGCCCGACGGAAGCTTAAGAGAAGATCGGAGACGGGAACGATGGACGCTTTAGATGAGAGAGCCAAGCGGATCGTGGATACGGCGGTCGCCCTCGCGGAGCGCGAAGGTTTTGCCGCCGTCCGTCTCCGAGATGTTGCTGCGACGGCGAATGTCGCGCTTGGGACTGTCTATAAGCGCTTCTCGAGCAAAGAGGAGATTCTCATCGCCGCCCTCGAACAGGAGAGCGAGAAGATCAGCGATCGCCTCGGCAAACAAGCGATCCCCGGCGAGACGCCCGGTGAGCGAGCGAAGAATCTCTTCACGCAGTTCACGCGCGGGATGTGCCGTCGACCGAACCTGACCAAGGCGCTGGTCCGCGCCATCGCCTCGGGCGATCCGAATATCACCGGACGCGTTGCGAGCTTCCACGCGATGCTTACGGGGCTCACGATCGCCGCGATGCGCGGGACACCTGCGAACTCGCCCGTGACGTGGGCTGACGGTGTCGAGCGCGATGAGCGTGAGATCGCCTCGATCCTCCAGCAGGTCTGGTTTTCGGCATTGGTGGGTTGGGCTGGCGGCATCCACGATCAGGACATGATCATCACCTATGTGAACGCTGCCGCCGATCGTTTGCTCTGAGCGGCTCGACACAGGTCGCATCCGGGAGACGAAAAAACGGCGCGCCTCCATGGGAGGACGCGCCGTTTTTTATTCGCTGTGGGCTTTCCGCAAGGGCCCGACGCTCCATCAGGGGCGATGATAGCTTGCGTAGTTCTCGATATTTTCGAAGTAGTAGACGCGGTTCTTCTCATCGCGCCCGATGATCGCCGTGGCTTTGTCTACGCGCGCCCCGCTCACCGGATCGATCGCATAGCGCGTCTCTTCATCGTGCTCGAGCCGCGCCTGGCAACCGGCGCAGCAGCCGTAATAAGTCTTGCCGTCGATCTCGATGGGCATCTGCTCGCCGCCCATATACCGATCGTTCATCATGCAAACCTCGCTCGCTTGGGTGCGAACGAGGTTTGCGCCTTCGGCCTGCTCGCTTGAGCGCGCCGTCTCGGTGGCGGGTGAACTCTTCGTCGCGCAACCGACAAGGGCGAACGCGACAACGGGGAGTAAAATCAGAAGAACGCGCTTATTCATCATGGTCCTTATAGGCGGGATACCATCGGGCGTGACCGAAGTGTGAAAAATACTCTGCGCCTCCCGTGGCATGAAGGACTCGCTCCTTCAGAGCTTGAAGACACGAATGGCGTTATCGCGTAAGAATTTCGGCCAGACTTCGGCCTTGAATGGCACGCGCTTCATGTCGGTAAAGATGCGCTCGAGACTGAGGCCCATCGGGAAATAGCCCGCGTACATGATCTTATCGGCGCCGCGCGTGTTGGCGTAATCGATGATCGCCTTCGGGTAGTGTCGCGGCGCGAACGCGCTCGTAGAATAATAAAGATTGGGATATTTGAGCATCAACTTGACGGCGAGATCGGTCCAAGGCTCGCCGCCATGCCGCATCACGAATTTCAGCTCGGGAAAGAACCAGCAGACCTCGTCGATGTACTCGACCTTTTGAGGTTCGGCCGGAAGACGCGGCCCCGGGATCCCTGCCGTCACGCAGATCGGCAGATCGAGCTCGACCGCTTTCGCGTAGACCGGATAAAATCGCTTATCGTTGATCGGCACCTGCGGGACGAGGCCGCACGGGAAGGCCGTGAGCGCTTTGATATCGTAATCGCGCTTAAACCGCTCGATGCGACGCACCTCGTCCATCGCGTTATTCGGGTTCACCCCGAGCGAGGCGAAGAAGCGATTCGGATAGCGCTTGATTGCTTCGAGCGCGACGTGGTTCTCCTCGGAGATCCCGAGCATGGCGCGCTCAACCCCCCATTTATCCATCTCGGCGACCGTATACTCAATATAATCGCTTTGCGGATCGATTTCGGGGATGTTCCGGAACATGTACTCCGCCGGCATCTTCGCGTAATTCCGGCTCCCCTCATCGAGAAAGAGCGGCCTCATAAACTCATACCAGCTCGTCTGATCCTCGCCGGGGATGTTGAGCATGAGGTCGATCGCTAAAATGTCGGAGGGGAAAGTCATGGATGTCACCGTCTTCGTTTTCGATGCTTGCCAGCCGTGAACCGTTAGGGTAGAACAAGTTCTAGTTTATGGCCCCTCGCCACGATTTTGTCGAGACTTTCTATAGACTGCGTGGCCATAAGGAAGGACGGACAGCGGGATGTCGAATAAGCTAAGCGCCGAAGAGCTGATCGAGAGAGCTCGACAACTG
>JAAZAH010000343.1 GCA_012514415.1 Sandaracinaceae bacterium | reverse complement strand
TCGTCGACCTTCCGGAGCTTGGCCGCGAACGCCTCCGGCAAAACCGCATCCGGAATCGGCTCGATTTTCCCCGCGCGGCTCACGGTCACAAGACCCAGCTCGGGCGAGAAGTATCCTCCTGCCTCGGGATTGTAGCGCGGGATGGCATGGGCGATGGGCTTATCCACGCTCCCGCGGATTCGGCCCTCGAGGACGTCGATAAAGAGTGGCTCGTCGAGCTCGTAAACGTACCCGCCCTTCGTCAGAAGAAATTCGTATCGGACTCCGTCGTATTCAAAGCGGCGTCCGAAGGCGATCGGATCGACGCCCTTTCGCGTATGGGGACGGTGTCGCAGGATGAAGCTCATCACACGCACGGCGATGTGGTTATGAAGGCGATGGCATCCATGCGAATGCCGCCTCATGATCGACATATAATCGACCGATCCATGCGTGCGGATCCCCTCATCGCCAAGGATCCGGATGTTGCCGTTCGCATCCGTCGTATAGCGGCGGTGATAGGCCGCGACGAGGCCATAGGCTGAGGCATAACTCGGCCCCATCTCGTGGAAGTTCACCTCAAAACGCTGTCCGGGTTTTTCGCTTCGCGTGAGGAGCCCGCGCGGCGGCGTCGTCTCCGGAGGCAGCCAGACGGGGGCCGCGACGATGCGCGGGATGATCCTACGACCCGTGGGCGAATTCTTATAGCGCCAGACGATTCCGTCCGGTGTCGCCTCGCCCCTCCAGCCGCCAATCGTCGTCCCGAAACGTGCGAGTGGGATCCGCTGATCGAGGTATTTCGTGTAGATCGTGATGCGCGGCCTGCGGGAAACCGGTTGTGGACGCTCCCGCCCCTTTTCGTCGTAGGGGAATTCGTACCAGACGTCCCCGCGATCGATCTCGAGGAAAAGCTCCATATTGTTGGAGTAGTACTCGGGCCGCTTGATATCGCGGATCGCGACGAAATGATGACCCTTGAGCGAGCCGAGCGAGCGCAAAAATTCGAGCGCACCCTCTGGCATATCGAGCGCGAAGGCTTTGACCACACGTGCTTCGAGTTCACCGACGAGGTTGCGGACCTGATGCCGCTTTCCATCAGCGCCCACATAGGTCACTGGACGCTCGTCGGCGCCCATCGTCGAACGGCTCCCATCCTCGATGATGCCTGCGTGATGGATGGCGCGCTCGAGGATCACACGCTGAACCGAGATGCGATCGGCCTCGCGAGCCGGCATCAGGAGGTAATCGCGCGTCTCGCGTCCGACGAAGCCCCAAGCGTAGATGCGATGCCTCCGCTCGAAAAGCGCGAGCGCTTCATGCGTCTTCCAATCAATCGCCCCGCGGACGAAGCGGCCGCGAAGATAGCCTTCGCATTTCAGGCGGTCTTGCGCGGCGATGATGGCCCGTGTGCGAACGGCGAGATCGGGATATTCGCGGACGAGTCGTTGCTCAGCGGGGCGGAGTCCCGAAAGATCGAGGTCGTCGACGTCGTCGACGCCCTGCTCGTCCTTCAGGCGCTTGATGAGGCGTCTTCCTTGAGCGTAGCGGTTGGCGTCGCGCTGTGCGCGCTCATTCGAAATGTAGACGGCGAGCCCTTCAAAGGCTTCGAGAGCCTCGCGATCGAATGAGGCATCGCAATCGCGCTTCAGGGTCTTTTCGAATCGATCCCGAAGGACCGTGAGGGTGGGCGGGATGCCGTAGAGCTCGAGGTAGCGGTCCCTGCGCGCTCGATCGCCGTGGTGATCGTTCGGAAACTTCCCCTGCGCGAGGGCAAGGAAGGTTTTTCGATAGGGGTTCTCGATCGGCTCCTCGTCTTCGCTCGAGCGCTCGGTGAGGATATATGGCGTCCAATCGTCGCCGAGATCGATGAGGAGATAGCCCTTGGCCTCGGCCTCATTTCGCTCGACATAACTCACGATCTTGCCGCGGTCGTAAATCGGAACCGGTGAGATGAGGCTCGCTTTGAGCGCGTCGAGGTCGACCTCAGGCTCTACGTCGGGTTCGTCTTCGACTTCGGGCTCGGCGAGCTCTTGGAGCTCCTCCCCACCCTGAGCGTTGGTTTCCGAGTCTTCGGACGCACATCCGCCGACGCTCAGCGCGAGCGCTGCCAAGGCGAAGATAAAAATCGAGAATTTTTTGTTCAATTTGACTAGCATTTAAGGGTTGTCGCAGGGGATCGCAAGCCTATCTCACATCGCCGAACTCCCCGCATCGACACGCGGCTCGATCGGCTTCGTGTACGATGATGACAACAAGCGAATGCGGCTTCGACGCAACGCTCGCGCCAACCTTCGAAAACTATCCTGCGCATCTCCCGCAGTTTTGCGTCACTTCTCTAACAGGACTCCTGCAAGTTCCGTGCAAGCTTCGAACTAGCCCCTACAACGCCCAAATCGCGGCATAAGGCACCTCTCACGCGCCGTCTGTGTCCAAACGGACACACCTCTGTGTCATCCCCCACCCAAAGCCGCCGGCCCTCATCGAGAAAGTCCCTCACCCATGACCTCAAGCGAAAAGCGAAGCCCCACGCGGTGGCCTCTCGTCGTGCTCCCGACGGTGGTGCTCGTCTTGATGGTGGCGCCGCTCGAGCTCGAACCAGAAATCCACGCCGTCACCATCGTCTTTGCAATCGCGGTGATCGCGTGGCTTACCGAGATCGTCCCGCTCGCCGTCACAAGCCTTCTGATCCCCGCGCTGCTCACCGTGTCTGGCGCGGTCTCAGCCAAGGTCGCATTTTCGGGCTTCGGCGATCCGATCCTCTTCATCTTTATGGGCGCGTTCTTCATGGCCGCGTCCATGCAGCGCCACGGCCTCGATCGCAGGCTCGCCCTTGGCATCCTCCGGCTGCGCTTTCTTCGGGGACGACCGACGCTCACCTTCGCGGCCTTCATGGCGACCACGGCCTTTCTTTCGATGTGGGCGAGCAATACCGCGACGGCCGCGATCATGATCTCGCTCTTCGTGAGCTCACAAGCGACCGCGCGCAGCACTCTTGAGCCGGGGTTGGGCGCGGAGGGAGGCGGTTCGCCGACGCATCATCCGGGGCAGGAGAGCGCCGTTTTGACCCTCGCCTATACGGCATCGACCGGCGGACTCGCCGTGATGGTGTCGACGCCTCCCAATGCGATCGCAGCGCGATTTTTGGGCGAGACTCTTGGCCCCGAAAATTTTGGCTATCTCGAATGGTTTCTCTTGGGCCTTCCGACCTCCATCCTGATGTCGGTCGTGCTTTTTACCTTCTACTTTCATCGCGGCGGCCAAGAAATCCCCTTCGAAACGCCTGAGGAAGAAGACCAGACACGGATGAGCCGCGGCGAACGCGTGACGCTCTACGCCTTTATCTTGGCCATCGTGGGCTGGTCCTTTCCGGGAGCCGCCAAGTTTTTAAGCCTCCCCGGCGTCGTCTTCTTTGCCGAGCGCCTTCATCCGGGCGCCGTCGCCCTCATCGCATCGCTCCCTCTTTTCATCACGCGTGATGAGACCGGCGCGCCCGTCCTTCCCTGGCAAGAAGCGACGAAGATCGATTGGGGCGTGATCATGCTCTTTGGCGGCGGATTGTGCCTTGGCGAAGCGATGATGCAGACGGGCCTTGCGGAGATGCTCGGGAGGCTCCTCATTGAAGGGATCGGCATCGAGACCCATCTTGGCCTCGTCGTTGCCGCGGTTGTCGTCTCGCTCTTCGTCACGGAGGTCTGCTCGAATACCGCGACGGCAAATATGATGATTCCCATCATGCTCGCCGCCTCACTCTCCATCGGCGCGAACCCGATCCTTCCTGTCGTTGGGGTCGCCCTTGCGGCAAGCTGCTCGTTCATGCTCCCTATCGCGACAGGACCGAACGCCATCGCCTACGGCAGCGGATATGTGCGCGCGAAGACCATGATAAAACGAGGCTTTATACTGAATCTTTTTGCCATCGTTGTGATCGTCGCTGTGTTGATCGTCGTAGGGACTCTTTTCGGCTTCCATAAGCCGATTTGACGCTTTTTTGCCGAGCGCCCCTCTGATAGTGAAGATCGAGACATGGACGATCCGAAGCAAACGGGCGGCGAGCTCGCCATCACGCGCGCGGCGGCGACGCTCGCGCTCCGCAGCGGCGGCGATCAGACCCTCGCGGACATCCTTCATTCGCGGGCCCTCCAGCATCACGCGAGCGAGCTGAGGGAATACCTCACGCTGCGCCTCGGATGCGTCGAGCGGGGCAAGGACGCGATGAGTGCGCTCAAGGTTCGGATCGGAGAGATGGGCGCCGAAAGGCTCGCAGAGCCACCGGGAATCCGGGCGCGCCTCTACCGCGAAGCACGGCAGATTGCTCGATCCCTCGTGAACGCCAGCGAGAGCGCTCTCCCCGCGCTTCCCTTTCGCGAATCCGAGCGCCCCGATCTTTCGAAGGCCGTCCTCGAAGCGCTTCGCTTTGACCTTGCCCCGGAGCTCCGTGAGCTTCTCGAGCTTCGGCATCTCCGCGGGCTTTCTCCGCGTGAGCTCGCTTTCGTGCTCGATCAACCGCTTGAAGCCATCTACGAAGCGCTCGATCACGGCTCGGACGAGCTCCTCGCCCTAAACGGAGAAGGACGACTCCTGCCGCTTCGGCAACTCCTCCAAGAGGCGCTCGCGCTCGAAGAGG
>JAAZAH010000342.1 GCA_012514415.1 Sandaracinaceae bacterium | reverse complement strand
GTCGCGGCGATCATCCTCGCTGGCGCGCTCGTTGGATCGCCCCTCTTTGTCCTCCTCGCGGCGGCGGCGATCTCATGCTTCTATTTCCTCGCCGAGGGCTATACGACCATCGCCTCCTTCCAAGGCATCGTCGTGCGCTTTGGCGATCTCGGCGAAAAGGAGCCGCTCCTCGCGATCGTCTTCTTTATGCTGAGCGGGACGATCATGGCGCGCGGCGAGATCAGCTCGCGCCTCGTCGAGCTCTCTCGCGCGCTCGTCGGCTGGATGCCGGGGGGGCTCCCCGTGAGCGCGGTACTGGCATGCACGCTCTTCGCGTCGATCAGCGGCTCGACGCCCGCGACCGTCGTGGCCATCGGCGGAATGCTCGGCCCCACGCTCATCAAACAAGGCTATCCCGAGCGCTTCTCGCACGGGCTCCTTATGTCGGCCGGCTCGCTCGGCGTACTGATCCCGCCTTCGATCCCGATGATCCTCTATCCGATCATCAACCAGACGGAGTTCATTGAGGTCGAGCGGCTCTTCGCGGCGGGCCTCGGGCCTGGCCTCCTCCTCGCCGCCATCTTCGCGACGCAGAGCGTGATCCAGGGCGTGAGGAATAAGGCGCCGACCGAGCCCTTTGAGATCGCCCGCGTGAAGAGTGCGCTCATGAACGGCTTCTGGGCGCTCCTCTTCCCCGTCACGATCCTCGGCGGCATCTACGGCGGCATCCTCACAGCGGTCGAGGCCTCGGCGTTCAGCGTGGTCTACGCGCTCATCGTCGAGCTCTTCATCCATCGCGCGCTGAAGCTCGCCGACCTCCCCTCGATCATCAAGGAGACCACCCTCCTCCTCGGCTCGCTCCTCGTGATCATGGTCTCGGCTTTCGCCTTCACCGAATATCTGAGCGCGGAGCAGGTGCCGAACGCCCTCGCCGAGTGGATTCAGAGCTTCGATCTTGGCCCCATCGGCTTCCTCCTCGCCGTGAACCTGCTCTTGCTCTTTGTCGGGATGGCGATGGATATGCTGAGCGCGATGTTCGTCTTCATCCCGCTCTTCGCGCCCATCGCGTCGAGCTTCGGGATCGATCCCGTCCACTTCGGGATCATCTTCATCGTGAACCTCGAGATTGGTTACCTGACGCCGCCCGTGGGGCTGAACCTCTTTGTCGGGAGTAGCCTCTTTAAACGTTCGATAGGACATGTGATCCGATCGGTCGTGCCCTTTATTGGCGCGATGTTCATCGGATTGATGATCATCACTTATGTGCCGGCCTTCTCTGTGGGCTTCGCCGACTTCTTGCTCGGGCGCGAGGTGCCCGAGAGCGTGCCGCTTGAAGACGCTGCCGATACGCCCGAGGCGCCTCCTGGCGTGATGAGCATCGAGGAGATGATGCGCGAGGCGATGGGCGAAGGCGGCGGCGAAGGCGCGAGCAGCGGCCGCGTGATGAGCATCGAAGAGATGATGCGCGAGGCCGAAGAGAGCCTCGAAGCAGATGACGATCTTTTCGGTGATGAAGACGATCTCTTCGGTGATGAAGACGCGTCTGATGCGGAAGAGAATACCGACGCAGATGCGGGCCAAAACGCCGACGAGAGCGCTCCTGAATGATCGCGTCCTGCGCCTTATGAAGACACGCGCGGGCTCGTAGTTTAGGAGCCCGTGCGCATCGCGCGATTTTTGAAGAGCCCGGCGCCACCATCCGGATCGCCGGGAGTTTTTCGGAACGCATCAAAGAGGAGACGCACTCCGAGCTGGACCCAGAGATCGCTCCCATCGCGGAAGCGTTTCCCGGCTTCGGAGGGCGACGCTCCGAAGACGAGATCGAGGTTGAAGCGCTCGTTGAATTCGTAGCGGCCGCCGGCTTGGGTGGCGACGCGGGAAGACCAAGGCGCAAAGGGCTCTCCCGAATAGATCTCGCCAACGAATCGGAGCCCTTCAAGCCCAAGGCTCACGTCCACGCCGAGGCCCGCATAAGGGTGGATGGCGCGGCTTCGATCCTCACGCGGGATGCCGACAATGAGGCCGACGTTTAGGTGGATAAGAAGGGCGCCGCCGAAAAGATGCGAGGTAAGCGGCGCGATGAGATTGAGCGCCGTCCCAGGAGAGTAGAGTACACCGCGGCCGTAGGGGAGCGCAGCCGCGAGGACGAGCGCGACGCCGGGGATGCCGCTCGGGTCGGCACGGATGAAGAGGAGCTTCGCGCTAAGCTCAGGATTGCCGAATGAGGCTCCATCACCATGATTTATGCCGATCGCCCCACCAACTCCAAGCTCGAATGAGGGCAAGATGCCGAAAGAGGCGATGAGGCTCTGCTCGAAGAGCGCCCGCTCGCCCCTCGGGAAAATCAGATCGGGGATGATCTCGAGCTCAAGCTGGCCCTGATCGGCGATCCTCGCGTCGTCCGTCACAAAAGGCCGGATGGCCTCAGCGCGCCCTTCGAGCAGGCAGAGGCCGACGATAAGAAAGAGCGGCGCGAGCTTTTTTACCATCCGCATTCTTTTCATTCCGGCCTTATAGCGGAGAGCCGGCGTATATCACGCGATTCATGGGGCGCGCTCGCTCCACCCCCAGCAATTTGTTAGGCTCTCTCCCTCCCATGAAGGCCGATCCCCAAGACTATACCGTCCTCGCTCGGAAATACCGCCCGCAGACCTTCGATGAGCTGGTTGGGCAGGAGCACGTCGCGAAGACCCTCGGCAACGCGATCGCCTCGAATCGCGTCGCCCACGCCTTCCTCTTCACGGGCGTCCGCGGCGTCGGGAAGACGACCTCGGCGCGCCTCCTCGCAAAATCCCTGAACTGCGAGCGCGGGGCAAGCATCACGCCCTGCAATGACTGCTCGATCTGCGTCGATATCACGAGCGGCCGCGATATCGATGTCCTCGAGATCGACGGCGCCTCGAATAATAGCGTTGAGGATGTGCGCCGGCTCCAAGAGACGCTGCCCTATCGACCGCAGCGCGCGCGCCTCAAGGTCGTGATCGTCGATGAGGTGCATATGCTCTCGACGGCGGCGTTCAACGCCTTCCTGAAGACCCTTGAGGAGCCGCCGCCGCATGTGAAGTTCATCTTCGCGACGACGGAAGCGCATAAGGTACCCGTCACGATCCGCTCCCGCTGTCAGCGCTATGATTTTAGGCTGATCCCGCAGAAGGTGATCGGCGAGCGGGTGCGCGAGATCCTGAGCCGCGAGGGCGTCGATGCGGATGACGATACGATCGCCCTCGTCGCGCGTGAGGCGGCAGGCTCGATGCGCGATGCGCTCACGCTTCTTGATCAGATCGTGGCGCTCGGCGGCGAGAAACTCATCGGGAGCGAGGTCGCTGAGAGCCTCGGGCTCGCTGGGCGCGCGGAGCTTCGGGCCGTCATGGAGGGACTCGTCCGCGGAGATGCGCGCGCCATCCTCGAACGCATCGCGGCGGTCATCCAAAAAGGTCTCGATCTCCAACACTTCACGCGCGAACTGACGAGCTACGCGCGCGATCTCACCGTGCTCAAGGTGACCAGTAGCGATGCCTCCCTCGTCGATCTCGTCGATGAGGAGCGCGAGGTCGCAATCGGCCTCGTCGAAGCGACGGATGTGCTCGAGCTTCAGCGCCTCTTCGCCGGGCTCGTCAAGCTCCAAGACGAAATCGCGCGTTCAAGTGCCCCTCATCTCGCCCTCGAGATGGGACTGGTTCGCCTCGCGACCCGGCCTTCGCTTCGGTCGGTAGGTGAGCTCCTCGCACGCCTTGAAGCCCTCGAAGGACGCCTCACCGGAGGGCCAGGCGATCGCGGGGGCCGAGGAGGCCCCGCCGCTCCGAGCGCGCCTGCGAGAACGGGCTCGCGCGAAGAATTCATCACGTCGGCAGGTCAGCTCGCCGCGCCCGAGATTCCATCGGAAGCGAAAGCTCAATGGGAACAAGCCCCGTCGCCAGCCGAAGAGCGAAACTCCCCTGCGGAAAGCAGATCCGGGAAGGAGCCGATGGGAAGCGCGCCTCCGTTCGATCTCAGCACGCTTCCTCCCTCCGTACGCGCGGCGCTTGAAATCTCACAGGGCGTCGCCCGAAAGCGTGAGAGCCGCCCACCCGGGACGCCTGCGCCCAAGGCTCCATCGAATCATGAAGCCGACGCGGAGGGCGAAACTTCCGGTCGCTCCGTTCGCCCCGAGCCCTCTTCTTCCATTCCGCCGCCACGTGTGGAGCCTTCGAGCGAGGGCGGCTTCGAGGGCGGCGGTGTGCCGCGCGTGCGGAGGAGCACGCTTCAAACCTACGAGGAAATCGTGGATCGGCTCGAGCGCGACCATCCCGGCATGCTTGGCGCGATTTTTCGCGAGGCGGAGCCCGTCGTCGTTCACGAAGAGAAGATCATCCTCGCCTTTTCCGAGGGCTCCTTCTTTGGCGATCAGGCGGGAGAGCGTGCGCATCGCGAAACGCTCCTCGATGTGGCCGAACAGGTCCTCGGCCAGCGCCCCGAACTCGAGATCCGGCGAGTCCCCGAGATCGATCCCTCGAAAACGCTTGCAGGATTGAGCGAAACAAGGAAACGTTCGGACGAAGAGCGAAGACGACGTGAGGCGCTCGAGCATCCTCGCGTCCTTGATGCTCTCGATGTTTTTCCCGAAGCGCGCAGGAGCCTCCGGGTCGAATTCGAAGACGGTTCGAGGTGAATTAATGAGTATCCGTGGTGGAATGAACGAGTTCATGCGGCAGGCTGCGCGGATGCAGCGCCGTATCGAAAAGCGGCGTGAAGAGCTCAAGGAAGAGACCTTTGAAGAAAGCGCGGGCAACGATCGCGTGAAGGTGAAGGTGAGCGGCGCTCTCGAAATCACGGCGATCGAGGTCGATCCCGGCCTCCTCGAAGAAGAGGGGCTTGAGATGGTTCAGGATCTCATCGTCGCGGCTTCGAACGCCGCGCTCGCGCGTGCGCGCGAGACCATCGATAAAGAGATCGAGAAAGTCTCTGCCGGACTCAAGATTCCGGGGCTTGTCTAGGGCGCGATGAACGATCCGATAGGTGAGCTCATCGCGCTGCTCTCACGACTCCCAGGCATCGGAGAGCGCACGGCGACTCGGCTCGCTTTCTACCTTCTCGAGGCCGATGAAGAGCTCTCGAAAGCCCTTGGTGGCTCCCTCTCCACCCTCCACCGCGATGTACAGCGCTGCGAGGAATGCGGGAATTTCACCTCGGGCGAGCGATGTGCGATCTGCCTAGATTCGCGAAGAGATGCATCGCTGCTATGCGTCGTGGCACGCGTCCCCGATCTTGTCGCCATCGAGCGCTCGGGGGCGTTCCGAGGGCGTTATCAGGTGCTTCACGGCCTCCTCTCGCCGCTGGATGACATTCACCCAGAGCATCTCCCCTTTGACCAACTCGTCGAACGCGTCGAGCGTGATGGCGTGCGCGAGATCGTCGTCGCCACTCCGCTGACGGTCAATGGCGAGGCGACTGCGCTTTATCTCGGCGAGCTCTTTGAAGGCAAGGACGTCGAGATCAGCCGGATCGCGAGCGGCATGCCGCACGGCGGAGAGCTCGAGTTTACCGATCAGATCACGCTGAGTCGTGCGATCTCGGGAAGGCGCAAGGTCTAGGGCGCCAATGGCGCCGCTCCTTCAGTCGAGCGCATCCTCTTCGATGATCTCGATATCGTCGAGGTCCGTGATCTCGAGTTCATCCTCGTCGAGTTCAATGGCTTGCACGTCGGCGCGATCGAAGGATGTGATGAGCTCGTCGTCTTCACCTCGCGCGGCATCGGAAACCGCGGAGGACGCCGGCTCCGCCGCAAATGGAGAGTCCGTAGCATCGAGCGTCTCGCTGAGCGCGGCAAGCTCACCTTCGAGATCGAGCCCCTCAAAGAGCGCGTCGCTGAGAGTGGGTGAAGGCGAAGCCGAAGCGTCATCGGCCGGCTCCCGAGGGCTTAGAGCCGATTGAGCGGAGTCGCTCTCTGCGATCTCATTTTCACCTTCGCGAAGAGCCTCGGCGACGCATGCTTCCGGATGCTGCTCTGCCTTCGCACCGAGCGGGGCATCGGTCGAGGAGGATGCGCTTTCTATGCTCGCCCTTCTTTGGCTCGTCCCCTCGATCGTCGCCAACCCATGCATGAGAGCGTCGAGCTCCGCATCGAGCTCACGGAGCGAGGCGGGACGTTTGAACGCAAGCGCATGCGAGATGGCGCGCGCCTTATCTACCTCGGAGACACCAAGAGCATCGAGCTCCGCGTCGATTTGGGAGAGATCGATGGACATTAATTCGAGGATCGCAAACTTCGAAGCCGTGGACAAGCCCGTTTCACGCTGGAGATAAACTACGAAGATGACAGAGCAATTCTTGGCTTACAGGGGGGAGGCGTCTTCGCATCCTACCTAGCCATCTAGACACCTCAAACGCGGCATGACGCGCCACATCAAACCACGCTTTCGCCCACCAACGGTGCCCGCGCAAATCAGGACACGTCGCTTAGGAGGTTCGAGAGAGTCGCGCCATGAGGAGCGGAAAGCGATCGAGGCCCGAATAGGCAAACCCCTGGCCGCAAAATACAGGGCCTTCGGGGAGCTCGAGCTCTTCGAGGCGCTCCGTCGCCAAAGGAGGCATGAGGCCTGGCTCTCCGCTCCGCGCAACCGCCTCCCTCGCGATCTCCTCTCCGAGCGCCGCATCCGATGCGACGCGCATCAGATCCCCTTCCGACGAAAAATCGCGTGCCTCCAGCCAGATGGCCCGATAGATGGTAGCGAGGAGATCGACCGCGTTTCCCTGATCGCGCCCTAGGGCGAAAAGCGCGTGCGCTCGCGCCATCCCGAGCTCGTTCTGTTCGTGAAACGGTCCGAAGCGGAGTCCTGCGCGGCGCGCAAACTCAAAAGCCTCGCGACGATCGCGCTCGAGCCGCTCCTCGGGCACCCTCATGCCCTCAAAGCGAAAGGGGCGAATCAACTCGGCGTGAAGCTCGAGGGAATCCCGGTGAGGGTGGAGGGCGAGAAAGCCCATGGCATCGGAGGCACGCTCGAGCGAGCCAAGGAAAACGACGCGCTGACGGACGAAGGGACCGGGCCTACGATGCCGCGCGGGCGATCGCTCCGGCTCGTCGATGCCGCGGACGCGGGCCTCGAAATCGCCGAGGCTCTCGACACCGATAAAACGTTCGCTCTCTGATGAAAAGCAGGCGCCTTCATAAAAACCATCGCTTCGAAGCCTCTTGTAGTTGGCTTCGAGTGTGAGCCGTAGATCGAGCGAGGAAAGCGGGGGAAGATCGCGCGCTGCCTCCGCGATCCGTTCGCCATCATCCCGAAATAGCGCCCGACCTAGCTCCGAAGCGAGCACGAGACGCTCTTCCTTTGCTTCGGCCGCTAGAAGGGTGGCTTGAATCATCCGCACTCTCGCCGGCGGGGGCGCCTCGATCGTTTCGGGAAGCGGCTCGAGCCCATGTCGGATCGAAAGCTCATGGGCATCCCTTCGCTTCCGCGCCATCGACCGCGCCGGCTCGGGATCGAAATCCGCAGAAGGCTCCGGTACGACGATGAGCTCGATGGAGAGGGGAACATGCACTCGGAGGCGAACAAGCCCCTCGAGGATAAGGAGGCTCTCCGGATCATCGACCCGATGAAAGAATCGAACCTCGCGCGCACGCCCTCGAAGCTTTCGGAAGAGCGCCCGTGGCAAGCGACCGACGCTCAGGCGCTCCGCATGGAGGGGGAGCATCCGAAGCCGGCCGAGCGTCTCAGTCCGCCGGCTCATGCCCGCGAGTGGACAACCGCCACAGCGTCTTCGAGTTTGCTCGGATCCGAACCGCCCGCCTGTGCGAAGTCCGGACGCCCGCCGCCGCCGCCGCCAACGATCGCCGCCGCCTCTCGGACGATCTCCCCGGCCTTGTGCTTCGAGGTGACCTCCTTGGAAACGGAGCAAACGAGGAGCGCCTTCCCCTTGTTCTCTGCGCCGAGAAGCACCACCGCCGGCGCGAGACGGTCGCGAAGCTGATCGGCCAGATCACGGAGCGCCTTGGGATCGCCGAGCGGCGCGATCGCACCGAGAAACTTCACCCCATCGCGCTCGATGGCGCGGGCACCGAGATCCTCGGCGCCTCCGCCGCTCATCATCGCCTTTTTCAGCGCTTCGATTTCGCGCTTCAGCTCGGCCTCGCGCTCTGCGAGTCGATCGATCTTCTGAACAAGCTCATGCGGCGGGCTCTTCAGCTTCTCCGAAACCGCACCGAGGATGCCGCGCACTTCGTTGATGTGGGAGAGCGCGTTGAACCCCGTCGCCGCCTCGATCCGTCGCACGCCGGCCGCCAGGCCCGAGTCGCTGAGGATGACGAAGGCGCCGATATCCCCCGTTTGCGCCGCATGCGTCCCTCCACAAAGCTCGAGCGAAGGGCCGATGCGGAGAACGCGGACCACATCGCCGTATTTCTCCTCGAAGATGCCGATGGCACCGGTCGCTTTCGCCTCGTCGATCGGAAGGATCTCGGTCGTGATCGGCGTATTTTCGAGGATGGCGTGATTGACGATGCCTTCGATGGCCCGGATGGACTCGGCGCTCAGAGGCTCGGTGGCGCTATAATCAAATCGCAACCGCGTATCACTCACGAGTGAGCCCTTCTGTGCCACCGAGGGGCCGATCACCGTCCGGAGCGCGTGGTGGAGAAGATGCGTCGCGCTGTGGTTTCGCCGCGTCGCCGCGCGCACCTCATGATCGACCACGGCTTTGACACGCTCACCCACTCGGAGCTCACCTTCGCGAAGCACGCCACGATGGATGATGAGCCCCTCAATCGGGGTCTCGGTATGCGTCACCTCGAAGCGACCGGAGTCCGAATGGATGCCGCCGCGATCACCCGCCTGACCGCCGCGCTCCGCATAAAAAGGCGTCTCTCGCACAATGATTTCGCCTTCGGCCTCGCCCGAGATCGATTCTCTCCGCTCGCCATTCACGACGATGGCGAGGATCTCCGTTTCGCCCTCTTCTCGCTCGTATCCGATGAAGTGATTTTCGCCAAGCTCTCGGAGGAGCGGCGGATAGATCGCATTGACCGCGGCCTCGCCAACCTTTGAGCCTTGGCTCCTTAGGCGCGCTTCGCTGAGC
>JAAZAH010000341.1 GCA_012514415.1 Sandaracinaceae bacterium | reverse complement strand
CGCCCGGCTTTGCTTATGTCTTTCTTCTCTACGGCTCGAGCTGGGCGATGAATCTCGTCGTCGCCGAAGAAGGCGAGCCTCACGCCGTGCTCATCCGCGCCATCGAGCCCATTCGAGGCCTCGATCTCATTGCCAAGAGGCGGAAGATGCCGGTCACCGCGCGCGAGCTCACCAACGGCCCCGGCAAGCTCTCCAAAGCCTTGGGGATCACCGGGGCCGATTACGGGCGAGACCTCGTGGGCGATGTCCTCTATCTCGAAGAAGGCTCACCGCGCGCCGAGATCGGCCGCTCGCCGCGCATCAACATCGACTACGCGGGCGAGTGGGCAAAGGCACCTTGGCGCTTCTACGAACGAGGCAATCGCTACGTTTCCGTGAAGCCTAGGGATTGAGGCCCCTGCCGTACACGCTCAATAGCGGATCACTTCGTAACCGAGCGACACGAGCCGCGCGAGCTCGTCGACCCCATTGGCCACGACCTCCACTTTGGGCTCGAGCTTGGCCCGGTCGACGTTCCACTTCTTCAGCGCCTGCCCACAGGCGACGAGGCGCACCCCTCCCTTTTGCGCCGCTTTCGCGTGCTCCTTCACCTCTTTGGGCAGAACGCTCGTCTCCGAGTCGAGCGCAACCACCGCCCGCCCCCAGCTCAGCCAGACCACATCCTCGAGGTAGCCGGATTTTTTGGCCGCGAGCGCATGACGGAAGGAGCTCGAGAGCGTCCCGGCATCTTCCGGGCCCGTCATGGCGACGAAGACGAGCTTCCCCTTCGGAGAAGGCGGAGGATCCTTGGCCATCGCGGCCATCGGGAAGAGAAAGAGAACGGCGGTCAGAAGGGTCGTGAGAACGTAACGAAGCATCGTTATTTCCTTTCGCTATTTTCAAAACTGCGTTCGCAGCACAGGCGGCAGATCGACGCCGATGGCCCGCCCCTCGAGGGAGGGGTTCACGTTCGGATGACGCGCCAGGTAGCGACGCACGGCCTCGTGGGCGTCGAAGTCGAGGACCTTCACGTCTTGCGCGTTACGAATCCGGCAGAGCGTGTCGGGCGCATCGCCCTCCCGCATACAGGCCGTCACCGAATAGAGCGCATCGTCCTCGATGAGCTCACCCCCGACGCGGATCTCGCGGACCCGCTGCCCGAAAGGCGCTTTGGCCTCGAAGCGCACGGTCATTCCCGAGGGCCTCGGCAGCCAGCCTCCGAAGCGGCGGCTCGGATCCTCGGCGAAGGCGTTTTCGATCTCCTGTTCCCAGAAGTCTCGGAGCTGCTTGCCCGTCACCTTCCCCGTCATCAAAGGCGTCGATATCGGATAGAAGCTCCAGAGATCGCGCTCGCGAATCGGCCCAGGCAAGAGGGGCGTGCCGAATCGGAAGCCATTGGAGAGCGCGATCTGCGTTCCCGTCGCCTCCCTCAACGCGTCCGAGAGAAGGTTGTCGAGATTGGTCTCGACGACGGCATAACGGAAGAGTTCCGCGTCCGCGCTCCCCACCTGCACGTCGAGCTCGTCACGAAGAGGTGCCATCGCCTTTTCGACCAAGGCTTTCACGTGACGATCTTCGGGGAAGCGTGAAGCCACGAGCTCGATGAGCTCCCATTTCTTGTCGACGACCCGCCCGTTCTCGACCCAGAGATCGAGTCGTCCGAGAAACGAGCCGAAGCCTCCCGGCTCCACCACCCAGACGCCGTTCCTATCGATGGGCTCGTAGGTGCGCTCGTGGGTGTCGGATGACAGGTGAACGTCGATGCCCGGCACCTCGTCGGTGAGTGCCACCGCCTTCGCCAGGCCGATATGACTCATCAGGACGACGACCTCGGCCCCTGCCTCTTTCACCTCGCGCACCAGCGCCGGAAGCTCTTCATGTCCTTCGTAGACGAGCCCCTCGCTGTAGGCCGGCGGCTGCCTCCTCGGCACATCCGGATCCGTGAATCCGACGATGCCGACCTTCACGCCTGCCACCTCTCGAATCAGCCACGGCGCGAAGAGCCGCTCTCCGGTGGCCTCGTCGCGCACGTTGGCCGCGATCAGCGGATGCCGAATCTCCTCGGCTCGTTCTCGAAGCGCCACGGGGCCGTAGACGACCTCCCAGTTGCCGGGCACGGCCGCATCGAAACCGATGGCATTCAGCGCCGGGACGATCGCCCTCCCCTGCGTCATCGCAGCCTCGGCGGAGCCCTGGATGGTGTCACCTCCGTCGAGGACCAATACCTGCCCTTGCCGCTCTTCTCGAATCTGCGCGACGGCCGCGGCCACCCTGGCGAAGCCCCCCGCCTCCTCGATTCGTTCTTCACCTCCGTGCCAGAAAAGCTCCGGGTGTGAGTCGAGCTGAGCGTGTAGGTCCGCGACGAAGAGAACTGTCACATGACGCCGCTCCTCACCGTTCGGGGCGGAGCTCGTTCGCGGCATCGTGGCCGCGCAGCCAGATAAGAGCAGAAGGGAAAAAGCCAATCGAGGGAACCATTCGAACTTCACGTCGTGTCTCCATCCAAGCGAGCGCATCGGCGCCGCGTCACTTAGAGACACGGGCGTGACACTCGAAAGTTCCCCTCGGATGTCGAAAGCTCGTGTCACCTGCCAAAATGAGGTTCATGTGAACGAGACTTCCTCGCCCCCGCGGCCGCTTCCTCGATGGTGGGAAAAGGCGCTCTTCGGCGTCCGTACCGCGGAGCTTCCGCGACTTCTGCCGGGAATCGGCCTCGCCCTCGCCATCGCCTTCGCAGCTCGAAGCCTTGCCGGCTGGCTCGGCGGCGCGCTTCTTCGGCTTCAGGGCCTCGACCCCGAGGGGAAAGGAAGCCCCGTCTCGGCCATTTCCGTCGCCGTCATCTTGGGGCTTCTGATTGCCAATACGATCGGCGTGTCGCGGACGTTCTCTCCGGGGCTCGACTTTTCCGTCAAGAAAGTCCTCCGGCTCGGAATCATTCTCGTCGGCATCAAGCTCTCGGTTTTGGACGTTCTGAAGGTCGGCTCGGTCGGCGTACCCATCGTCATCGCCCTCGTCGCCTTCGCGCTCGTCGCATCCCTTTGGGTCGCCCGACGTGCCGACGTCTCGCATCGCCTCGGCAGCCTCGCCGCCGCATCCACCGCCATCTGCGGAATCACGGCCACGCTCGCCGTCGCCCCCACCGTCGAGGCCGATGACAAGGAAGTCGCCTATACCGTCGCGAACGTCACCCTCTTCGGGCTCCTCGGGATGCTCGTCTACCCTTACGTCGCCCACGCCCTCTTTGGTGATAGCTCCGGCTCGATTGGGCTCTTTTTGGGCACGGCCATCCACGACACCTCCCAGGTGATGGGCGCCGCGATTTCTTACAAGGAAGTCTTCGGTGACGAGCGAGCGTTGCAGATTGCGACCGTCACCAAGCTCACCCGCAACGCGATGCTCGTCGCCGTCGTCCCCGCCCTGGCCATCCTCCACGCACGGCGCGCAGGTCGGGCGCGCGACGAGAAGCGCTCGCTCGCCAAGCTCTTTCCCGTCTTCATCCTCGGCTTTCTCGCCCTGTCGCTCGTACGCACCTTGGGTGACCTGGGCCTCGAAGGAGGCGGGCTCGCGCTCGGCTTTTTGTCACATGACGGTTGGCGTCGAGTGGCCAGCCTGCTGGGTGACGACATCGCCGTCCTCGCCTTGGGCATGGCACTCGCGTCGGTGGGCCTCACCACACGGCTCTCGGTTTTCCGCGGCCTCGGCCCGCGCCCCTTCGTCGTCGGTCTGACGGCGGCGCTCCTCGTCAGCTCGGCTTCCGCCGTATTGAGCGCATGGCTCGGGCCGATGGT
>JAAZAH010000340.1 GCA_012514415.1 Sandaracinaceae bacterium | reverse complement strand
TTCTTCGCCGCGGTCTTCTTGGCGGCTGCCTTCGTCGCCGTCTTCTTCGCAGCCGTCTTCTTGGCTGCCGCCTTGGTCGCGGTCTTCTTCGTCGCGGTCTTCTTGGTCGCCGTCTTCTTGGCGGCCGTCTTCTTCGCCGCCGCCTTGGTTGCCGTCTTCTTGGCTGCCGCCTTCGTCGCGGTCTTCTTCGCCGGGGCCTTCTTTGCGGCTGCCTTCTTGGTTGCCGCCTTCTTCTCGCTGCTCTTTTTCGTGGTCGCCATTGGGGAAATCCTCCGGTGGGTCTTCGAGAGACAAGGTGCATCGTATTGTCACGTCATGTCACCTGTCAACAGGAGAATACCCATAATTTATATCTAATTTCTATCTACTTTAGACAAAAGCACCCCTAAGATAAACTAAGTTATCGAAATTATTGCATAAATCTGCACATTCCGTTTTCCCCTATGATTTCGCTTACCTCCCGTTTTTTATCCACAGCCACTCCCCATTTAGAGAGCTCCAGTCAATGCCGCTTGGCGCCGTTTCTAGCGCACAGTAGATGGACCGTCATCGAGACAACCCTCCGCTGAAGCGGCAATTGAGGAGCCGGCGCTTTCCGCAATGGTGGCGCTTGTCGAAGCACTGAACTCGCATCGAAATTTCAAAGGATCGCTCCAGTCCACCCCTTCGCCGTCGCGCCAATCAAAAGAGCTGCGGCCCGGAGCAGAGCAGGTGCACCCGAACCCACTCGAACACTCCGCCCACCCCGCAGGGCGGTTTTTGCTGGATAATCGTCGGAATTCTCATCTACAGTGGGCGCAACACCCCTTGCGGGTATTGGGCTTGGTGATGGTGCCAACGCCCTCCGCAGCATCATGAGGAACGCATTCGCCGCGGCCCTCACGAACTTCGCCCACCCCTTGATCATGACGCTCAGGCCGCGCGCTCGGCGGGCATTGAGTGGAACGGGAGGAATGATGATCTCGATTCAGCGCACCCTGCTTCTCCTTGGCCTCGCCCTCGCCGCCATGGCGTGCGGCCCGTCTCAACACGATCTCGATGAAGCCAACGCCCGAGCGCGTGAGCTTGAAGCGCGACTCAACGAAACCGAGGCTCGCCGCGCCGCGCTCGAGCAGCGGGTCAATGAGCTCGACTCCGCCAACGCCGATCTTCTCTCGCGCCTCGGCATCCTCGACGGTGAAAAGGAGAACCTCGCCTCGACGCTCGATGAGACCAAGCGCGCGCTCGCCGAGCTCCGGGAGCGCGAAGCCCAATCCCAGCAGCGCCTCGCCTCGTATCGGCAGATCATGGAGCGTTTCCGCGCCGCCATCGACGCTGGACGCCTCCGCGTTCGCGCTGTCCGTAACCGCCTCGTCGTTGAGCTTCCGAGCGGGATCCTCTTCCCCTCAGGCAGCTCCTCGCTCAAGCGCGGTGGAGATGCCGAGGCGACCCTCCGCGAAGTCGCGGATGTCCTTCGCGAGATCGACGATCGCGAGTTCCAGATCGCCGGACACACCGACAACATCCCCATCACGAGCCGCAACTTCGCCAACAACTGGGATCTCAGCCTTCAGCGCGCCCGCACCGTCCTCGAAAAGCTGATCGAACTCGGCATTCCCGAAAAACAGCTGAGCGCCGCGGGCCACGCCGATACCCATCCTGTGGCCGATAACGATACGGAGGAGGGCCGCCAGCTCAATCGCCGCATCGAGATCGTGCTCATGCCGAACCTCGACGAGCTTCCTGACCTCAGCGCCCTCGACGATTCGTCCAACTGATCGAGCCCCACGCGCCGCACTGTCGGAAAGCGCGCCCGGCCGCTCTCATCCGCACGAGGGAGCCCGGGCGCTCGCGTTTAACCCATGGGTGTTCATTCTTTACATTAGCTATTGCACGGCCGTCGATCCCGTCCGAAGATATATCGGCTCGCGATCGGCGCTCTGGCCGTTCGCAGAGACAACAAAAAAACCACGACCTTTCGCTCCGTTGAGATCGAGCCCTCTGCTAACTTCGAAGTAAATTCTGCCGCATCGATGAGCCCTCCAGAACGGCTCCAAGACCCCACCGCGCCTCTTCATCCAGGGCGCGAGATCGCGATGAGATCGGATAGCGGTGCGCTCATGGCGCACCATGTCGCGTCGGTCGTCGAGCGTACGAATACGGAGGGTGAGATCCGGCCAAGCTCTCAACGAGGAAGCCGAGCAAGAACGTCAGGTCGTGATTCCACTCGGGGAGGAGCCTTCAGGCGCGGGGGTTACGCGCTCGGGCTCTCTCCTCCACAGATGGGCCCGCCGCCTCCGCCTTCGCTCATGCGCGAGTTAAGCTCGCGCCTACGCCCGAAGAGGCGCGTTCCGAGGCCCACCCAAGGTGAATTAACATGGCAAGGAATACGCTCCTCATCAACGTGGATATCGGTGAGACGCGGGTTGGATTAGTTGAAGATGGCATTCTCGGTGAGCTCTACGTCGAGAGGCGTCGGGATCGCTCGCCGGTCGGGAATGTATATGTAGGAAAGGTGACGCGGGTTCTGCCCGGAATGCAGGCGGCATTCATCGATATCGGCCTCGATCGAGCCGCGTTCCTACACGTCGAAGATTTACTCAAAAAAGGCACCGACCTCGAAGAAGACGAGAGTGAAAAGACCAAAGGCGGGCGTCCCAAGGCGCACATCTCGCGGGCCACTCCCATCCGGGATGTGCTGAAAGAGGGGCAGCGCCTCACCGTTCAGGTGGCCAAAGGCCCCATCGGCACCAAGGGCGCGCGGGTGACGAGCCATATCGCGCTGCCCGGCCGGTATATCGTCTTTCATCCCGATGTCGATTATTTCGGCGTCTCAAAGCGCATCGGCAATGAGCGCGAGCGCGCGCGCCTCAAAGAGGTCGTTGCCAGCCTCAAGCCCGAGGGCTCGGGCCTCGTTGTCCGCACCATGGCGCAGACGCTCACCAAAAAAGATCTCAAGGGCGATATCGGATATCTCGTCAACGCTTGGGAGAAAGCGAAAGAGAAGATCGCGAGCGGGAAGCGCCCCCCCTATCTCGTCCATGAAGAGCCCGATATCATCCTCCGGACGGCGCGCGATATGTTCACGGAGGATATCCACGAGATCATCATCGACGATCCACATGAGTACGAGCGAATCCGCGAGTTCATGGCGCTCTTTCAGCCAGAGCGTGTCGGCGATATCACGCTCTACGAGGGCCGCGAGCCTCTCTTCGATGAGTTCGGCATCGAAGATGAAATCAGCCGCGCCCTTTCTCGGAAGGTCCCGCTGGCCTCGGGCGGCTATCTGATCATCGATCAGGCCGAGGCGCTCACCGCCATCGACGTCAACACGGGCCGCTTCACCGGAAAGGGAAAGGACGTCTCCGAGACGATTCTTCAGACGAATCTCGAGGCGGTGAAGGAGATCGGCTATCAGCTCCGCTTCCGCAATATCGGCGGCCTCATCGTCGTCGACTTCATCGATATGGAGAAGGCCAACCACCGAGAGCGCGTCTATCAGGCGCTCCTCCAAGTGCTGAAGAAGGATAAGGCGCGCACCACCGCCGTGCGCATCAGCGAGTTTGGCCTCGTCGAAATGACGCGGAAACGAACGCGCGAGAGCCTCGGCCGCACACTCTATGAGCCGTGCTTTTATTGCGATGGGACGGGGCACCTTCAATCGAAGACGACGATCTGCCATGAGATCTTCCGGCAGATGCGGCGCGAGCAGGATTCACTTCCGGGCTATTCCATCGTGGTCAATGCGCACCCTGCGGTCTGCGATCTTCTCGAGCGCGAAGAGAAGGCCTCGCTCGACGAGGCAGCGAAGCGGCTGCAGCGCAAGATCATCCTCCAGCCTCGCCGCGAATATCACCTCGAGCAATTCGATCTCACCGCGCAATGAAAGAGCGAGAGGGCGAGCGGAGGCTCGACGAGCGCCTTCGGATCAACCGTGAATTCGATTCGTTCGAAGACCTCATCGATGAGTTCGTCGTCGATATCAGCGAAAGGGGCGCGTTCATTCGGACGCGCGGCCCTTATGCAATCGGCGATCTCATCCCGTTTCGTTTCGCGGTTCTGACACCCGAGCTCGAGCGGATCGAGGGCGAAGCCCGCGTCGTGCGTCTCTCGGACAATCCGCCGGGCATCGGGGTCGAATTCACCAAGCTCGCCGCGTTCTCCCGCTATCTCATCGAGCGGCTTCGAGCGCGACAAGCCCGCTCCGACTGATCCGCTTCAGCGCGCGCTAAGGTAGCCGCTCCGGAGAAGGCGCTCGATCACCTCTGCGGCTTCATAATCATGACCAGGGAGGAGATTGAGCGCTTCTTCGATCGTGCCTCCATTGATGACGGCTTGAAGGACATCGAGCTCGTCCGAGATCAGGTCGCGAAGTTTCGCGCGGAGCGGGGTAGTGAGGCCGATGGGCGCGCTAAAAGGCGGGAGATTTTCCTGGACACGGCGGAGCTCGTCGAGCTGGCGCATCGCCTCCATCAAGAGCCCCTCGGTGCTCATGCCGATCTCATCTGGAACGCTCCCCTCATGGGGCGGCTCCATATCGAACGTCCCCTCGTTGTACGAAAGGATGCGGCAGAAGGCTTTGACCGGCGGGACCTCTTCACGCCCATCGAGGACGGCGTGAACAACGCGCCCCTCTTCGAGCACGATGCGCCCCGATTGGGTCTCGGTCGTAATGACGAGCACCCCGGTCTTTTTGGAGGCGGAAAAGAGCTGAAGGAGGTCGGGGAGCGGGACCTCTCCGATGGAACCCGTCATCG
>JAAZAH010000339.1 GCA_012514415.1 Sandaracinaceae bacterium | reverse complement strand
GCCGCGGATCAAGCCGCCCTTCCCGGCGGTCGAGGGGGCCTTCCGCATGCCCACGATTGTCAATAATCTCGAGACGATCGCGACCGTCCCCGGCCTCATCGAGCGAGGGGGCGAGGCGTTCGCCGCGCTTGGGCGCGTCCCGGGCGACGGCGGCACGCGGCTTTATGGTGTGAGCGGTCACGTCGCTCGGCCTGGCGTGTACGAGGCGCCGGCGGGGATCACGCTTCGCGAGCTCATCGAGGAATTCGGCGGCGGCCTCCTCGACCCGTCAAAGAAGCTAAAGGCCGTGATTCCAGGCGGATCGTCGACGCCCGTGCTGAGACCCGATCGCTTTGTGAACGCGCCTGATCCGAACCACCCGCTCCACGCCTATCACGAAAAGAGCGAGCTCGACGTGCCGATGGCGGTCGATCTCTATCGTGCGCTCGGGACGATGCTTGGCACCTGCTGCGCGACCGTGATGGATGAGACGGTCAACATGGTCGAGGCGACGCGGAACCTCATGCATTTCTATCAGCATGAGAGCTGCGGTCAGTGCACGCCTTGTCGTGAAGGGACGGGTTGGATTCTCGATCTCCTCAACTTGATTACCGCGGGAAGGGCGACGGAGCGCGAGCTCGATCTTCTCGTCGAAGTGCCCAACAACATGATGGGCAATACGATCTGCGCCTTCGCGGACGGGACGGCCATGCCCCTGCTTGGGATGATCCGCCAGTTCCCCGATGAGTTCCGTGAAGCTGTGCGGAGGGGTGAGCCTCTCGGCGTGCGCCATGACGAGACGACGCGTTCGCTCTTTGAGGGCCAAGGAGGCAGGGCATGAGCGCATCCTTTTCATTGCTCTTTTCGTTCGCGGCGGTCCTCGCCCTTGCATCTGGGCTTGGGACGATCGCCGCGCGTCGCCCGCTCCGTGCGGCAATGTTCCTCCTCGTCCATCTGGGCTCTCTCGCCTTGCTTTATCTCACGCTCTCGGCGCAATTCCTCGCCGCGATTCAGGTGCTCGTTTACGCGGGAGCGATCCTCGTCCTCTTCGTTTTTGTGATCATGATGATCGGGCCGGGATACGATCGTCCGACGAGCTTTCGGGCGCTCTTCCCCAAAACGCTCTCGACGGTCCTGATCCTCTCCCTCGCCCTCTCGATGGCGGCGATCCTCGGGCGAGTCGATCTTCCGATGAGTGAGCTCCCGGAGGGTTTTGGCGGCGTGAAAGCGATTGGTCTCGCGCTCTATCGCGTCGCGACCGTGCCCTTTGAATTGATCGCGATGGTGCTCACCGTGGCGGTTCTTGGCGTACTCGGCATCGCGAGGAAGAAGACGGCGATCGAGCTTTCGCGCGAAGCGGCTCCTCAGGGCGGGGAAGAATAGGAGAGCGCGGTGGATATCGAGATCAGCTCCTACATCGTTCTCGGCGCGCTTCTCTTCGGGATTGGCGCGATCGGTTTCCTCGTTCGGCGGAACTTCCTCATCCAGTTGATGAGCGTCGAGCTGATGCTGAACTCCGTGAACCTCCTGCTCGTCGGCTTCAACCGCGCACACGCGTCGAGCCATGATGGACAGGTTTTCACCTTCGTCGTGATCGCCATCGCGGCCGCCGAGGCGGCGCTCGGGCTCGCGCTCGCGATCGCCTATTACCGATTCAAGAACTCCGCTGAGACCGATCTCGGCGATCTTTTGAGGCATTGACGTGGGCGACTCGACTCTCTCGATTCTGCTCCTTCTGACCGTACTTTCGCCCCTCGCAGGCGCGATCGTGAGCGGCGCATTTGGATCGAAGCTTCCGCGGACGGCGATCTCAGCCGTCGCTGTCGGATCGATCACGCTCTCGTTCGTCTTCGCGGCCATCGCCTACGCAGCGATTGGAGCGGGCGAGGCGCTTGTTTACGAGGGCTACCGCTGGATCACCATTCCGCTCTCAGGCGGCCGTGAGGTGCCGATCGAGTTTGCCCTCCGGATGGACGCGCTCTCCGGCATGATGACGGTGATGGTCACGGGGATCGCCGCGCTCATCCACCTCTTCAGCACGGGCTATATGAGCGAGGAGAGGAGTTACGCGCGCTATTTCGCGCACCTCAACTTCTTTACCTTCTCGATGCTCATTCTCGTGCTGGCGTCGAACCTCCCGCTTCTGTTTGTGGGATGGGAGGGCGTAGGCCTTGCGAGCTATCTTCTGATTGGCTTCTGGCATTCGAACCTCGCTTATGAAGCGGCGGCTCGTAAGGCCTTCATCATGAACCGCATCGGCGATCTCGCCGTGCTCGTCGCGATCTTCATCATCGTACAAACGGCCGGAACGCTCGATTTTACCGAGATCAACGCCAGTGTTGCGCTCTTTGATGCGGCGGCCATCGATGGGCTCTCGATGACGAAGGCGACGCTCCTAGCGCTTCTCCTCTTCTGGGGGTGCACCGCCAAGAGCGCGCAGATCCCGCTTTTTACCTGGCTCCCCGATGCGATGGCGGGTCCGACCCCGGTTTCTGCCCTGATCCACGCGGCGACGATGGTCACTTCGGGCGTCTACCTCGCGGCGCGGATGAGTCCGGTCTTTGTGAGCTCGTCGACGGCGCTGACGGTGATCCTCCTCGTTGGAGCGCTCACGGCCCTTGTGGCGGGTCTCGTCGCGGTGAGCCAGAACCAGATGAAGAAGGTGCTCGCCTTTTCGACCGTGAGCCAGCTTGGCTTTATGTTCGCTGCGATCGGTGTCGGGGCGTTCTCGGCGGCCCTCTTCCACGTCCTTACGCACGCCTTCTTCAAGGCGCTGCTTTTCCTTGGATCGGGCGCGGTCATGTATGCCGTCGGGGCGGACGGCGATGCACACCTCGATCAACTCGGCGGACTTCGCAAAAAGCTTACCGTCACGGCGATCAGCTTTTTGATTGGGGTGGTCGCGCTCGCAGGTATTCCCCTTACCGCGGGCTTTTTCTCAAAGGATCAGATCCTCCACGCCGTCTTTGGTGTCGCTTCGGGTGAGGCGCTTGCCGCGGGCGATCGTGCCATCGAGATTCCAGGCTGGGCGGGTGTGGCGGCGCTCACGATGCTCCTTATCGCGGCCATCGCCACGGCTTTTTACGCATTCAAGCTCTATCTTCGCACCTTCGAAGGCGAGCCACGCTCCGAGGTCGAGCCGAAGGCAGTTGGCCGTTCGATGACGCTACCGCTCGTCGTCCTCGCGGTCGGCTCGATCGCCGCGGGCTATCTCTGGCTCCCGGTCGAGGGCATGGAATACTTCGCCGAGAGCCTCCGCGCGAGCGTGCTCGATGCGCTTCCGGTCGAAGGCGGCGGAGGAATGCTCGCGATGATCCTTGGAACGGCCGCGGCCCTTCTTGGCCTCGGTATCGCCTTCGGCATGTATCGCGGCGCGACCGAAGATCCGCTTCCCAATAAGCTTGGAAAGGCGAACGAGCTCCTCATGGCGAACTTGGGGATCGACACCCTCTATCGCCGGGTCTTCATTGCGCCTTTCGGTGCGATCAGCCGCTTCGTTCGCTCGTTTGATCGTGAGACGGTCGACGCGCTCTTCGTCGCCATCCCAGCGCTCGTCGCGCGCGGCGGCGCTTGGGCGGTGACGAGGCTCCAGAGCGGGGTGGTCCACGCGCAGGGAACGCTCATCGCCGTCGGCGTCCTCCTCCTTTTCGGCTTTTATTTCTATCCGCGCCTCTCTTATGAGGTGATCCACGAGGGCGGATCGAGCGCGATTCTTCTTCCGGAGAGTTACGGAACGCGTTACCGGGTCGACCTCGATGGTGACGGCCGCTACGAATTGGGAGCGGAGGGCTTTGAGAGCGGTCCTCAGCGGATTCAGATCGCCAACGCGCATGCGGTCGAGGGCGAATATCGGCTTCTTATCTATCCGGCGGACCGCGGCGCGGACGAGCCGATCGAGATCGCGCTTAGCGGCTCCCCGACGATGCTTACGGAGCGTCAGCTGGGCAGCCATTACCTTCCCAAGGGCGCGCGTGGGAGTCGCCCGGTCGTGGTCTATCAGAGCGAGGAAGGCGTCCGCATTCGAACGAACCTCCCTGACGAAGACGGAGAACGGACGCTCCTTCCCGGACGGCAGACGCTGATTGGCACGACGCGTCTTTATCTCGCGCCCCTCGCGAGGGTGCGTATCGAGGCCGAGAACGCCTTTGGCCATGTGACGACGGAGACCGCCGAGATCGCGCTGCGCGGTCGCTCGGCGGGCTCGAGGCGAGTGATTCCGCTCCCGTCCGCGGGAGGTGCACGATGAACGATTTCTTCGCGCTCTTGCCGCTTTTCAGCATCGCGGCGTTTGGACTCCTTTTGCTCGTGGTTGAGGCCTTCGCGAAGGAACGGCTCGACTGGGAGATCCTGACGGGTAGCATCTTTGGCGTGGCGCTTTTTGCTGCGATCGGCGCGCTCTTCGCGCCGGTCGACGCGAGCGGCGTCTCGGAGAGCATCACGCGTTATCTTAGTGTCGATCGCGGCGCCTTTTTGAGCGACGCGCTTATCGCGCTTGGTGGATTGATCACGGCGCTGGCCGCCGGGCCGTACTTCAAGGAGCATGGCCTCGAGCGGGTCGAGGCGTACTTCCTCCTTCTCTTTTCGGCGCTCGGTGGAATGGTCTTCGCGCGCGCCGAGGATCTCGTGACGCTCTTCATTGGACTCGAGATGATGTCGCTCGGTGTCTACGCGCTCGTCGCCCTTCGCCGTACGAGCGCGCGCGCTGTTGAAGGCGCGGTGAAATACTTTCTGCTCGGCTCGTTTGGCGGCGCGATTTTGCTTTTTGGCTCGGCGCTTCTTTATGGCTCGGCAGGCACCACCTCCCTTGTGGGCATCCGCGAGGCGCTCGATGCGTCCGATGTCGTCGAGTCGCTCTTCGTTCTCGGGACGGTGATGCTCCTTGGGGGCCTCGCGATCAAGGTGGCCGCGGCCCCCTTTCATACGTGGGCGCCCGATGCCTACCAAGGGGCGATGATCCCGGTGACGGGTTTCATGTCGGCGGTGGTCAAGACTGCGGCCTTCGCGGCGCTCGTTCGCGTGCTTGCCGTACTCTATGTCGGCACCTCGCTGATGGAGCCCTCGACCGGCCTTCCGCTTCTTCTCGGTGGCCTCGCGCTCCTGTCGATGCTCGTCGGGAACCTCGGCGCGCTTCGTCAGGAGAACATCAAGAGGCTTCTCGCCTATTCGGGTGTCGCCCACGCGGGTTATTTGCTTTTGGGTGTCGCGGCGATCTTCGCCAACCCCGAGGCGAATGCGGCGGCCGTCTACTATTATCTCTTCACGTACGCCGCAGGGAGCGCCCTCGTGATTGCGAGCCTCATCTCCTTTGGATCGCGTGGTCGGGAGGCCGTCGATGTGGGTGATCTTGCAGGTCTTGGACGCAGGCATCCTTGGCTCGCTTTCCCGATGGCGGTCGGGATGTTCTCAATGCTCGGATTTCCGCCGACGGGTGGCTTCTTTGGAAAGCTTCTCGTCTTCCGCGGAGCGGCCGAGGCCGGGGGCATCTTTGCCTTCCTCGCGCTTGCTGCGATTCTGCTCAGCGTCGTGAGCGCGTTCTACTATCTTCGCGTGGTCGTCTCGCTCTACTATCGCGAACCCGAGGAGGGGCAGCTCGAGGCGATCCCGATGGGCAGCGATGCTTCTCTCTCTCTCGCCATCGGACTCGGCACCCTCCTCGTCATCCTGCTCGGCATCTATCCGGCGCCGCTTGTCGAGCTTGCGAGCCTCGCCGCGCGCGGGCTCCTCGGCTGAAGGGATCCGGATGAAGGCCATGACGCGGTGGGCACCAGCTGAGCGACGGCACCTCTTTTGGTTAAGCTTCGTTGCGCTCTTCGCCCTTGCGCTCGCTGCGTGTACGCGCGAGGAGGCCGCCCCCTCCCGAGAGCCGAGCGGCGAGGGCGAGGCCGAAGGTGCCGATACGGTCGACACCGCCGAAAGTGCGGCACCAGCGGCGCAGCCCGCCCTTGGGCGCATCGTGGGACGCGTCGTGCTCAAAGAGGGGGCTGAGCTCCCGATTCGGCCGCGTAAGCGAGGCGATGCCGAGAATCAGGTCGAGGGCTGCCCCGAGATCGAAGAAGCCGATTATCGCCCGGTCTTCGAGGGTGAAGACGGGCTCGTCAATATCCTTGTCACCCTCACGGGCGATCGCGAGCGCTTCTTCAAAGAGCTTCCGCCACGCGCGCCCCAAGAGGTCGAGCTTGTGATCCGAGCCAATTGCCGCCTTCAGCCCCGGCTCCTCGGCGCTGTGGTGGGCGATGCCCTTCTCCTCAAGAACCGTTCGGAACGGCCGATGCTCCCCTATGTGGGTGTGCAGAGCTTCGTCGAGACGCTTAGCAGCGGCGAGACCCGGCGGCAGATCCTTGAATCTCGCGGTGTTTTCCCGGTGGGATGCGGTGTGACGGGCTTTTGCGGCTCGGCCGATCTTGTCGTGCTCGCTCATCCTGTTTTTGACGTGACGGATGCAAGCGGGCGATTTGAGATCGAGAACGTCCCCGCCGATCAAGACATCACCATCCACGCTTGGCATCCGCTTTTTCAAGAGGTGAAGGAAAGCGTACGGGTACCACGCGGTGAGACCGTCGAGGTAGAGCTCACCATCACTCCGCTCGAGCGCCACACGAGCCCCTCTGAGATCCGCGAATCCACGGAAACGGGCGAGGGGAGCCCCAACGAAAGCGCTCAGCCGACCGAGCCGAAAAAGCCGTGAGCAGGCCAAGTCTCAGCCGGCGCTGAGGACGTTGAGCGCGCGATTTCCCGTGCGCCGCGCCCGCCCGAGACGATCGTCGGGACGTACGATCGCGCGCCTCTTTCGGTCGGGGGGAAGCGCTTCGAAGGCCTCATAATAATCGCGAAAACTTCCTCCGCGCTCCACGGCATCAAGGATCGCGAACCCTTCTTCGACCCCGCCTTGCGCGATCTGGTACTCGATATAGGACCAGCGCGCGCTAATGGAGCGAAGCTCGACTTTGCCGCGAAGCCCCCGACGAAGGAGCTTCATCCTTCGCTCGACGGTTGCGATGCCCGCGAACTCCGTCCCGTCGAGCGGCGTATTTCTTTTGGCAACAAAGGGCGCGATACCGAGGCTGAGCGGGACGATCTTGCCGAGTTCGAGGCTGAAATCGATGAGCTCGGCAATATCCTCCTCGGTCTCGGTCGGGAGGCCGATCATCATGTAGAGCTTCATCCGTTTAAAGCCGTAGTTTTTGGTGAGCTCGGCCGCGCGGATGAGCACGTCGGTGCCATTCTTCCGCTGAATGAGATCCCGAAGGCGCTGAGAGGCGCCATCGCTCGCGGTCGTGAGCACCGTTTGCCCGCCCTTCCGGAGCGCCGCGACAAAACGATCATTGAGTCGATCGGCGCGAAGCGAGCTCAGCCCAATCTCGCAGCCGCGATCGACGATCGCTTCGACGAGCTCGGAGATTTGCGGGTGATCGGTGGTGGCGGCTCCGACGAGGCCGACACGCTGCGCATGCTCTGGGATGAGCGAGAGCACGCGCTCTATCGGAAATTTGCGCATTCCGTCGTTGGTCGAGCGCCTCATCACGCAGTACGCGCAGCCGCGATGGCATCCCCGCTCGGGCTCGATGAGGAACATCTCCCGCAGCTCGGTGTTGGGCGTGAGGATCTGTGAATAGGCCGGAAGGAGCGCGTCGTCCGATTTTTCGACCGGCGGCATGTCGTCGTCGTGAAGCACCGGTATGAAGGCGCTGTCGAGATCCTTCGCGAGCAGTTCGAGGGCTTCTTTGCGCGAGCCGCTTGAGAAAATGCGATCGAGCGCGGGGTGGATTGTCTCCTCGGCCTCACCCATCAAGATGGCGTCGACGAAGGGCGCAAGGGGAAGCGGATTCGAGAATGTAAGCGGTCCACCGGCGAGAATAAACGGATGACGTTCGTTTCGGTCACGCGAAAGCGGCGGGATGCCGGCGAGTTTGAGGGCGCGGATCACCCCGGCGATTTCGAGCTCGTAGGCGACCGAGATGGCGATCACCGGATAATCGCCGATCGGACGCATCGCTTCGTAGGTGAAAAGCGGGGTTCGCGCCTGGGCAAAGGCTTCGACATCGTCGGGCAAAAAGGCGCGATGCGCGACGCGGCCGGGGCGCTCGTGGATGAGGCGGTAGATCGTCTGAAATCCGAGGGAGCTCATCCCCGTGTGGTAGGGGCTCGGATAGAGCAGCGCGATCGCCTCGCCGCCCTCGCGAAAGATCGTGCCTCTTTCCTCGTCGAGGCGTGCGCGGACCTCGGCCTCGGGGCTCAGCCCACGTGCTCGGCTCAATGGACGGCTCCGACTCGAATGCATCCCATCGCATGGATTCTTAGGGAAAAACCCGGGCTGCGCAAAGGCCCCCCCGAGGCCCGCAGGTTCCGGCTCCGCATCATGAACGCTCCCTCGCGCCCATCATTGAACGCCGCTGAAGATGCGGTTCTTTCGGAACGAGCCCTCCTCGTCGATCGAGAGATAGATCGCCTCTACGCGGCCTTTGATGCGCTCCCGCGGAATGGTGCCAACGGCGCGTGAATCGCGACTTTCGTCTCGATGGTCGCCGACGACGTAGACATGGCCTTCGGGAACGACGGTCCGCTTATTTTCGTAATAGCCATCGAAGTGAACGGATTGGCTGATGACGAAGCGATGATCGCCGACCTTTTCTTCGTAGCGACGGCAGGTGGGATCGGGGCTTCGCTGCTCTTGCTCAAAGCACGGGCCGAGCTCTTTGACGCGGAGCGGCTCGCCATTTCGATACGCGCGGTCGCCGCGGAACTCGATCGTATCGCCAGGGAGCCCGATGACGCGCTTGACGATCACCGCCTTATCCGCCGCGGTGCTCGTGAGGATGACGATATCGCCCAGTTTGGGAAGCGACCAACTCAGCACCGCCTCTTCAACGAAATAGAGCGTCAGCCCATAAGCGAATTTGGAGACGATGACCCGATCACCATCGAGGAGGGTCGGCTCCATCGACGGTCCTTCGATCTGGAACGGCTCGCACGCTGCCATCCGGATGACGAGGGCGATCGCCACGGCGACAAAGACCGTCGAGAGCGTCGAGCCAAAGCTTTCTTTCGGCCGCTCTTTTTGTTTTTTCGGAGCGCCCGCGTCGCTTTCGCGCGTCTCGGTACCCGTGGGTTTAAGCTTATCGGGAGAGTCTTCGCTC
>JAAZAH010000035.1 GCA_012514415.1 Sandaracinaceae bacterium | reverse complement strand
CGGGGATTTCCCCAGGCAAGCGCCTTCGCGCTTGATACATCAGGGCAGAGTCCCTCCTTAGTTCGCCCCGGCGAATCCGCATTCTCGGGCACGGCGTATGGATGGATCTCCGGTCAAGCCGGACGATCACTCACGGTCGAGCCGCGATCGCGGAGGGCGTGCTGCCGGCGAGCCACTCCCAGCGCGCGGCGTTGCGGTCGACCGGATTCCGTCCTCCGGTGGATGTTCGGCAGGCCGGGCCGACGAGGGCGGGCAGGAGATCGCCTCGCTTAGAGGCTAAGGCGGGATCGAGGATCCGGCGTGGCCTCTCCCAGAACCGCCATGGCCTTCTCGATCGCTTCACTGCGCTCGGTGGGAAGCACCAACTCGAGATGGACGATGAGATCTCCCGCGACACCGCCACGAGTTGGTGCGCCCTTCCCACGAAGCCGAAGCTTATCGCCGTGCTTGGCGCCCGCGGGAATCTTCAGACTCACGCGGCCGTCCGGGGTGGGGATGTCGACGCTGGCGCCCGCATAGGCCTCGCTGACACGAATGGGGAGCCTCAGGTGGAGGGCATCATCGCCTTCCTCCCAAAAGAAGAACGGATGGGGGCGGACGTTGAGCGTGAGGAAGAGATCACCCGGCTGCGCACCGGGGAGCTGTTCGCCTTGCCCTCGGAGCCGAATCCTTGAGCCATCGCGTGCACCGGGCGGAATGCGCACCGTCAGGGGTTTGGGGAGATGGGGGAGCGTGAGGCGCTTTTCCGTTCCACGTAGCGCCTCGACGAACTCGAGCTGAAGTGAGCTCTCGAGATCGGTTCCCCGGCGCGCACGCGGCCTTGCGGCTCCGCCGAAGATATCGCGAAAATCGAAGCCGCCGACGCCACCATCGAACGGGCTCCGCCCGCCACCAAAGGGTCCGCGGCCACCGCCAAACGGTCCCCCCACACCACCAAAGATATCTTCGAAGTTGATCTCGGGTCCGCCGCGAGTTCCGCGATAGGCATAGGCATTTGGATCGAAACCGGGCTTCGCCGCATCCGGTCCGAACCGATCGTAGAGCTTCCGCTTCTCTGGATCCGAGAGGGTCTCATACGCCTCAGTGACGGCCTTGAACTGCTCCTCTGCGTTCGGATCGTCGGGATTGCGGTCGGGATGAAGCTCACGCGCGAGCTTCCTATACGCGCGTTTGATCTCTGCTTCGGAAGCGTCGCGGCTGACGTTCAGGCGTTTGTAGAAGTCCTCTGCCATCTTTAATCCCACAAGGTAAGCAGTATTCAAAGAATTTCATCCTCGAAGAGGCGACTCTTTGAAGAAAGTCCCCGCGCAAGGTGTGACTAAGCTTCTGAAACCGACGCTTCTCGCACTCCCGTGTTTCACGTGAAACAGCAGCTTGTCTCTCCGGCGCGTTCGCTTGCGCCAGCGGAAGCGTCGCCATCGCGAGCGCGCCCGGCTATATTCTGACAGCGCCTCGAGCTCGGTACCGGGGCGGAGGAGCGCATCATGGGGCAAGGCGAGAACGAAGGAAGAAGCGAAGAAGAAATGAGGGGCGAACGGCAAGGCTCCACCCTTGAAGAGCCCGAGCTTGGACGCCAAAGCAGCGCTCCCGAGCCCGCCATCCGCCATATCGCCATCATCATGGATGGAAACGGTCGCTGGGCCGAAGAGCGCGGCCTTCCTCGGATCGAGGGCCATCGGGAGGGAGCAAAAGCCGTTCGCAAAGTCGTCCGACGCGCGCGTGAGCTCGGCATCCCGAGCCTCACCCTCTTCGCCTTTTCCGAGCAAAACTGGGAGCGTCCATCCAGCGAAGTGGCGGGTCTGATGACGCTCCTCGAGGAATTCCTTCGAACCGAAGAAGACGAGCTCCGAAAAAACCGCATCCAGCTCCGCGCGATCGGCCGGGTTCATCGACTCCCTCCGCTGATTCAAAAGCGATTCGACGAGTTGGAGATGGCAGAGGGTGAGACGCCTGAGATGGTGCTCACCTTGGCACTCTCCTATGGCGGGAAGGAGGAGATCTTCGACACGACGCACGCTCTCCTCGAGATGGCTCGGGCCGGCGCGCTCAAACCGCGCAGCTTCACGATTGAGGACTTCGAGCGCGTGCTCCCCTCCATGAGAAACGGCCCCGTCGACCTGATGATCCGCACCGGAAATGAGCAGAGGATCAGCAATTTCATGCTATGGGGAGCGGCGTACGCCGAGCTCTACTTCTCGCCAAAACGGTGGCCGGATTTCACGGAGCTCGACCTCGACGAGGCCATCCGCCAATATCGACGCCGTGAGCGCCGTTTTGGCCGCATTGCCCCAGAACCGACGACATAGGCTACTCGATGAATGATACCTTGAAGCGCGTCCTCGCCGTCCTCCCCCTCATTCCGGCGATTCTCTGGATGATGTTCGCTGGCCCGGCTTGGACCTTCCTCGCGCTCGTCCTCGGAGCCACCCTCATCATCGGCTTTGAGCTCGCGCGCATGATCGCCCCGGGCGAGGCGCTCCTTCAATCCATCGTCATCGTGGGCACGATCGCGGTCGCGTCGACGCGACTTTATACAGACGATCCCCAGATCATGCAGGGCGTGATGATCGGCGTCGCCATCCTCACACTCGTTGGCGCGCTGATTCGCCCCGATCCGGTCGAGAAGGCCGCGCTCCGCATCGGTTGGATGTTCGGTGCACCGATTTACGGCGGGATGCTTCTCAGCTCCATCGCGCTCATCCATCGTTACGAGGATGGCGGCAGTTGGGTACTCCTCGCCATGCTCGTCGCTTGGCTTTCAGACACCCTCGCGTATTTTTCGGGGAAGTTTTTTGGAAAGCGGAAGCTCTATCCCAAGCTTAGCCCGAAAAAGACCGTCGAGGGCGCGCTCGGTGGGCTGACGGGCAGCGTGCTCGGTGCCCTTGGCGTCTCGCTCCTCTTGATTGACGCGCTGCCTGTTCACCACGCTGTGGCGCTCGGTACCATCTGCGGAGTACTTGGCCAGTCCGGGGATCTTTTCGAGAGCCTCATCAAGCGGAGTGTGGGCGTGAAAGATAGCGGGAACCTCCTTCCCGGCCACGGCGGCATTCTCGACCGCGTCGACGCCCTCATGTACGCATCGAGCGGAATCTGGCTTTACGCCCACTTCATTCTCGGCCTTCGCCCCGCCGGCTGAGACGCCCTCCCATGGCGACCGCCACATTGCTTCCCTCCATAAACGCGCGGTGATAAGGTCTCTGGATCCCAACGCATGATGCCGACTCGAATCCTCCGCTCATCCACTGGCATACCCTTCTGGAAAAAAGCCGCGCTCCTTATCGCAACGATCTTGTTGAGCGCGTCGCTCGGAGGTGCCCTCTCCGGCTGCAACCCCCCGGCCGGCCCCGAAGATTTCGAGGCGACGATCCGGGCGGGTGAGGGGCTCGGCGATCGCGTTCGACTCGAGGCCCTCCGTGGTCACGTTGTCGTTCTCGATTTCTGGGCTCATTGGTGCGAGCCTTGCTTTGAGTCCGCCCCAGCGATGAATCGGCTTTATGAGCGTTTCGGCAACCGCGGTGTGGCCTTCTACGGGGTGAACACCGAAGCGAACCTTTCGCCGCGGAGACTCATCGAAGAGCACGCGCGCCTCGGGGCGGTCTTTCCGACGTTTCACGATCAGGACGGAACGCTAGGAAAACTCTATCAAGTTTCATCACTCCCTACGCTCATCATCCTCGACCGCAACGGCCGAATCAGCTCGCGGCACTACGGCCTCGTGAACGAGCAGCGCGTCGAATCCGCCATCGAGCAAGCGCTCGCGAAAAACTGAGCGCGGCGCCGAAGCGCACTCCATCATCCACTCGCTCCACCCGGCTCCGGTGCGGGTTGATGCCGCACATCTCGCCAATTTCAATCAGTTCAAATTTGAAAAACGTCAGCAATCCCGCTTGCCAAGTTGGCAATTATCCAGTATAATTGCGAGCCCAACCCGGGCATTCGCGTGGCGGGAATCTATGCAATTGCTGGAGGTTATTCTTTGATTCAAACCCTGCAAGGCGCGGCTCTGGAAGATCGCGTCGCTTATTTGAACGAGCTGATCGCGTCCGCGCCGCCCGAGATGGTCGAAGAGTTTCGCACCCAGTTCGACATGTCGTGGATCTACCACGATAGTGGGATCGAGGGCGTTGTTTATACGCAGGAAGAACTCGAGGCGGCCTTTCGCGGTGATGTCGTCAATGACTCGACGCTGATGCCGATCTATGACGAGATCCGCAACCACCAGCTCGCGATCGAGATGATCCGCGATTACGCGGGACGTAAGCGCTTTCAGCTCACTCTTGACGTGGTGAAGAAGCTTTATGCCCAGCTCGCTCCAGAAGAGCTCGAGGGCAAGGCGCCGCCGAAATACCGCAAAGACATGCCGACGCATCGGCATTATTTCCACGAGATCGCTCCGCCCGATAAGATCAGCTATCGGATGCGGCAGCTGATCCAGTGGATCAACGATCCCGAGACGAAGCGGAGCGTGCACCCTATCCGCATCGCGGCTCGCGCACATGCGCAGATGCTCCATATCTATCCCTTCCCTCGGCATAGCGGGAAGGTGGCGCGTCTCGTGATGAACCTCATCCTTCTCCGGGCGGGTTTTCCCCCGGCCGTGATTCACGCCAAGCTGCGCCAGCCCTATTACGAGGCGCTCAAAAATGGCGATAATGCCGTCTCGACGCTGATCCACGAGGCGCTCGTCTCCTCGCTCGAGAGCATGATCCGCTTTTACGAGGAAGGGCTCGGCAAATCACAGACGCCGGCTTGAGCCGCCCTGCGAGTTTCGGACGGGCGCGTGGCGTCACATCATCTCGCGATGAGGTCGATGTGACGCGAGACGGCGCTCGGCTTCATCCCTGCGCGTTTGCGCTCAGCGCTTCGATGAAGCGTAGGTGAAGGGCGCGAGTCATCGCTTCGGGATCGTCCGCATCGGCGAGGGCCGAGATCACGGCCGCGTAGTGCGCGCCCGTCCGCGCGATCTCCCCAATCGTGTCAAGGTGGATGCCACCAATGGCGACCAAGGGGAGGGGCAACTCACTGCGAAGGCGCGCGAGGACATCCAAGCCGGTTACGGGATCGGGGCGCTCTTTTGTTTTCGTCGGAAAAACGGGACCGAAGCCAAGGATGGCGTGATCCTCACGGGCAGCGGCCCGGGCTTGCTCGACGGAATGCGTGCTTCGCCCAAGAGGGAGCGAAGGAGCGATGCGTCGCGCCGCTTCGATCGGGAGATCCTCCTGACCGAGGTGGGCGCCGTCTGCGCCGAGGAGGAGCGCGAGATCGAGGCGATCGTTGACGATAAAAGGGATGCCGGCCCGACGGCAAAGCGTCCGAAGTTCGCGCCCGAGCCTCAATCGATCCCGATCGCTCTGCGTCTTATCCCGGTACTGAAAGAGCGCAGGCCCGCCGGCCACGATCGCTTCGGCGAGCTCGAGGGGCGAACGGGCACCGGTATGTGCGGGGTCGACGATGGCATACAGCCCGCGACGCTCCTCGAAGAGACTCATCGCTCCACGCCATCTTCTGTCATCAAGAGGCCATAGAGCTCGGGCCGTCGATCGCGGAAAAAGCCCCAGCTCGCGCGCCGCGCGCGCAGCGCCTCGCGATCGAAACTCGCCATCGCGAAGCCTTCTTCATCGCGCGAGAGCTCCGCCACTTTATCGCCGCGCGCATCGGCGATGAAGGAGCTCCCATAAAACGCCTGTCCGCCTTCATCACCGATGCGGTTGGCCGCCGCCACCGGGATGGAATTCGCGACGGCGTGCCCAATCATCGCGCGCTGCCACGGGTCCTTCGTATCAAAATCCGGCTCGTGCGGCTCAAGCCCGATGGCCGTCGGGTAAAGAAGAATCTCCGCGCCGAGAAGCGTCATCGCCCGAGCACATTCGGGGAACCACTGATCCCAGCAGATTCCGACACCGAGCGTCGCAAATTGCGTCTTGTAAACGCGAAAACCGGTATTTCCGGGGCGAAAATAGAACTTCTCCTCGTAGCCCGGACCGTCGGGAATATGGCTCTTCCGATACAGCCCGAGATCGCTCCCATCCGCGTCGACGACGACGAGGCTATTGTAGTAGGCTTGGCCAGCGCGTTCGAAGAAGGAGATGGGGATCACGACGCCAAGCTCGCGCGCCATCTCGGAGAAATGCGCGATCGTTGGATGCCCTTCATAAGGAGCCGCGAGCGCAAAATGATCTTCTTCTTCGACCTTGCAGAAATAAGGGCCCTCGAAGAGCTCAGGAGGGAGGATGATCTGGGCCCCCGCCTCGGCCGCTCGCCGGACGAGTCCTCCGATCTTTTCGATGTTTTCTTCGCGGCTGGCGTTCAGCGGAGCCTGTAGAACAGCGACTCGAAACTCACTCATCGTTTTCTCCGAAAGCTTGAGGGTTGAGCGGGCGAGGGATCTGTTGCGTGATGCAATGGAAGGAGCCGCCGCCGCGGATGATGGCTCGGGAGGAGAGGCCGACCACTTTCCTATCGGGGAAAATCGCCTCGAGGCATTCTAAGACGCGGACGTCGGCTGGCACCCCGTAAAGCGGAACGATGACGGCGCGGTTTCCAATATAGAAGTTGCAATAGCTTGCGGCGAGGAGCTCCCCGCTCGTTTCATCGTGGACGGCGCCGGGCGAAGGTAGCACGTGAAGCGTGAACGCTCCGCCCTTCGCATCCCGGGCTTCTCGAAGCTGCTGGATTAAGCTGAGGTGAAGCGATCGGTTGGGGTCGCCTTCTTCCCCAAGCATCACGGCCACTGTCGAGCGTCCGACGAAGCGCGCGATTGTATCGATATGAACGTCGGTATGATCGTTGATGAGCGCACCGCGGAGCCAGATAGCGCGCGTGGTCCCGAGCGCGCCGTGAAGCCGCCCTTCGAGTTCGGTGAGCTCGAGCCCGGGGTTCCTAAGCTCATCTTTGATACAATCGAAGGTGGTCAGGAGGTTCCCCGCACCGTCAACCTCGATGGCTCCCCCTTCGGCGACCAAATCGACCGAAAAAGCGCGAAAGCCCAGCGCATCAGCGAGGCGCGGCGCAAGCTCGGCGTCTCCAGGAAGCTCGAACTTCCCGCCCCAGTTGTTGAAGCGGAGGCAGACGGCCGCGCGGTCTCCGCTCTCGTGTAGCGCGATGAGTGGAGCCGTGTCGCGCGTCCACGCATCACCGTAGGGGATTTGCAAAAAACGAGTTCGTGCCGCGACCTCGGCGAGCGCATCTCGGAGCGCCGCTTCCTCGCGATCGCTTGGAACGAGCAGGATGAGATCTTCATCCGCCTCCGCTGCAATCGCGCGGCAGAGCTCGATCCATTCGGAGCGCGCTCCTTCAAAGGCATCACCCCACTCATCTTCGAGATGGGGATAAGCGAGGATGCACGCCTCGTGGGGCGCCCACTCTGGGGGAAAGATGAAGCCCGCATCGCGGGCGCTGATTGCGCTCATTTCGGTGAGTCTATAGCACCGTCTTCGACGTAGATCGCGTCCCCATGTTTCTCTTCGAGCGAGTCGATGTAGGCTCGAAGCGCCGCGACCCGCTCGCGGAATCCCTCACGG
>JAAZAH010000338.1 GCA_012514415.1 Sandaracinaceae bacterium | reverse complement strand
TGGCTGCGGCGGCGAGGGCTGCTGCGGCGGCGAGGGCGGATGCGGCGCCCATTGAGGCGAGCTCCTATAGAGACGCCCTAAGTGGCGTCTCTTCGTTTTTAAGCGGTCGCGCCGACGAACTTCGGCGCCGCGCCTCCCTCCCAGCCTCTCTTCGATCCTTCATCGCCCACTCGCCATGTCTCAACCTTTTCAAGGAGTCGGACTCGGCTTTCGCATCGCCATCGCCGAGGAGCTCGTCGAGCGGCTCCCACGCGAGATCGACTTCGTCGAGATCCACCCCGAAAATTATATGCGCCGCGGGGGACGCTTCCCCTATCTCCTCGAGCGCGCTCGCGAGCACTATCCGGTCGGCACCCACGGCCTGACGATGTGCTTCGGCTCACCTTCACCTTTTGAGGATGAATACCTTCGCGATCTCCGCCGATTCCTCGACGATCTCGAGATCACCACGCATAGCGATCATCTCTGCTTTGGCGGTGCGCATGGCGTTTTTCTTCACGATCTTTTGCCGATTCCCTTCGATGAGCAGTCCGCGAAGCTCGTCACACAGAGGATCGACGAAGCGTCCAACGCGCTTGGGCGCCCGATCGCGTTCGAGAACGTGAGCTATTACTCCCCGCAGCACCCCGACGGGCTCGCGGAGGCGGACTTCATCGCCGAGATCGCCAAACGCACCGGCGCCCGCATCCTCCTCGACGTCAACAACATCTTTGTGAACAGCCGAAATTTTCATTTCGATCCAGTCGAGTTCCTAAGACGGATTCCCCGCGAGAGCGTGGTTCAATATCATCTCGCGGGTCACCGCGTCCGCGACGACGGCCTCCGGATCGATACTCACGGAGAACCCGTCGCAGACGAAGTCTTCGCCCTCCTCGATGTTGCGCTCGAGATCGTCGGCGTCCGGCCCATCCTGCTCGAGCGCGATAACGATCTTCCTCCGCTCGATGAGCTCCTCATGGAGGTCCGAGCGATTCGAACGATCCTCGAGCCCCATCTTGACAGCAGAAAGATTGAGAACCCAGGTAGGGCAGCCTTTGAGCGATGAGCGCTCACTTCGCGCCATGAGATCCGAGCCGATCCGCATCGACGTCCGGCCCAATCTTTACATCAGCAAGATCAAACCAACCAATCTTTACAGGAGCAAGATCGAGAATTTCACCCGATCTCCGCCGAAGATGCGCGAAAAGGATCCGTCAACCATGGGTTTGCGACTGTCTTCGGAGCGCTCCTCGGGCGAAAATGAAACCAGAAAGAGCGGATGAGATGAAGCTCGAGGAGAAACTCGGTCGCCTCACTTCCTATTGTCTCGAGCGCGACCCAGCGCCGCTTTCGTTTGCGAACGACGAGGAGCGCTGGGCGCTTTATCGACAGATGGTTCGTTCAAGACACCTGGGGGCGATCTCAGCGACCTATAAGCGCACGCTCAAGCTCCTCGGCCAAAGTGCCTTCGAAACGCGCGTCGCCTCCTTCCTCGACTCGAAGGCGATCACGACGCGCTACTTTT
>JAAZAH010000337.1 GCA_012514415.1 Sandaracinaceae bacterium | reverse complement strand
TTCGGAGCGCACTCTCAAGGCTCCCATCGTAAGCTCGAAGTTTTACACCCAATGCCTCGAGGGCGCGCTTTCGTTCGGCCTCGACATCCTCGCGGTGAAGGACGTAAAGCGGCACCTCCCGGGCGCTCTTCGCGAGTTTGGAATCCACCGGAAGCCTTAGCGAGCGATCGAGAACGAAGCGTTTGGGGCTCGGCCCCTGGACGAGCCGCGTTGTGAGCTCGGGATCGTCGGCGAGCGCTGTTCCAACGCCGATCAAGATCCCATCGGAGAGCGCACGGAGACGATGCGCTTCCTTTCGCGCCTCGGCGCCCGTGATCCATTTGGACTCGCCGCCTTCGGTGGCCATCTTCCCGTCGAGCGAGGCGGCGGCTTTGAGCGTAATGAAGGGAACTCCGCGGCGTATCGCCTTTGAGAAATCCCGGATGAGATGCTCGCACGGAGCGCGAAGGGGGCTCTGCTCGACCTCGATCCCGGCCTCACGGAGTTTCTCAATCGCGCCCGGCGCATGGGGCGCGGGATCGGGCGCGCCGATCACCACGCGCGCAACGCCCGCCTCGATCAGCGCGTCCGTGCACGGGCCGGTGCGTCCGTGATGGTTGCAGGGCTCAAGCGTGACGACGATGGTCGCTCCGTGGATCGCTTCACCTGCGTCTTTGATCGCCGCGATCTCCGCATGATCGGAACCCGCGCGCTTATGGAATCCGCGACCGACAATTGCCCCGTCCTTGAGCGCAACAGCGCCTACATAGGGATTGGGGCTTGGCTCGCCGCGTTTCGCCAGCTCGATGGCAAGCCACATCGCGCTGATTTCATCGACAACCTGACTCACTGCCTGACTCTCTCTTTGGCTCACCGTCGGGCTCATGGACGCTCATCCACGAGAGAGCTCAGCTCTTTGAGAAACTCTTGGGCGTCTTGAAAATCACGGTAAACGCTGGCGAAACGGACATAAGCGACCTCGTCTAGGGAGCGAAGACCGCTCAGGATCTGATCGCCGAGCTCATGGGAGCTGATCTCGGGGCGGCCAATCTCGGCCAACCAGCGTTCGACGTCTTCGAGCAGTCGCTCCACCGCCTCGCCAGGGACGGGCCGCTTGACGCATGCGCGCTGAAGTCCGGCGAGAAGTTTATCGCGATCGAAGGGCTGGCGCCGACCGTCGCGCTTGACGATGAGCGGAAGCGTTTGTTCGACGCGCTCGTAGGTCGTGTATCGCCGTCCGCACCCATCGCATTCGCGCCGTCGCCTTGTCGCATCGCCGCCGTGGGAGAGTCTTGAGTCGATGACTCGGTTGTCGAGAGTGCCGCAGAAAGGGCAGCGCATATTGGAGGCCTCAGAGATGGCCCGCGATTCGTTTGGATCGCAGGATTTCCCGGAATCTCTAGCCTTATCGGGGCCTGTCCGCAAGCGCCGGCCGCAGGAGGGCGGCGGCTTCGAGATGAGGTGTGCGCGGAAACATATCGAAGCCCTCGAGCGCGATCAGCTCGTAGCCTTCGGAGCGAAGCGTGCGAAGTTCGCGGCGGAGGCTGCCAAGATCGCAGGAGACGAGCACGACGCGCTCTGGACGCACCGCGTGGAGGGCGCGCCTTAGCCCCGGATAGCCGCTCCTTGGAGGATTGAGAACGAGCACATCGCCTCTGGGAAGCGAAACCTCTTCGACCCGCGATGCGACGAGTTTTGCGTGCTGCCCACGCCGCTTGAGGTTCGTTCGCGCGTACTCGGAGGCGGGCGCATATTCTTCGATCGCCAGAAGCGATGCCGCCCCGGGGGCGAGGAGGACGCTCAGGTTGCCGGCCCCCGAGAAGAGCTCGACAATCGAGGCGCCCTCAGGCTCGGCCCACTCCGCGACGCGGCGGGCAAGCGCGGCGTTGATGCCCGCGTTGACCTGGAGAAAGCCTCCGGGAGGTGTTTCGAGATCAAGTCCATCCGCGGCCCGGTGACGCTCGCTCGTGCGCCCCCAAATGCTCGGCGTCGGAACACCTGCGATTCGAAAAGCGATCCCGGCCCAACCGGGGGAGGCGGCGAGTGCTGCAAGCGCTTCATATGCAGACGGCGGCTGAAAATCCTCGGCGTCGATGGTGGCATAAATGCCATCGAGCGTATCGCCGAGTGTGATCTCGCCGCGGCCTTGGAACGATCGGATGAGCGATCGAAGTGCAGGGAGCGCGACCTCAAGGCGCCGCGTAAGGATGGGGCACGCGGGGGCGTCGACGAGCGCGTTCGAGCGGCGCGCGCGATATCCGAGCGTTCCGCGACGAGCGTTAAAGGCGAGGCGTGCCCTTCGGCGATATCCGAGCGTCTCGGAGCTCGGGTGCATACGCACATTCGGATTGGCCTGAACACGAGGCGATTCCGCGCGCTGTGGAGGGGCATCGACGGCTTCGTTTGTTGCGCTTGTTTCGACGGCTTCGTTTGTTGCGCTTGTTTCGACGGCTTCGTTTGTTGCGCTTGTTTCGACGGCTTCGTTCGAAGCGTCGATCTCGGCAGCTTCTCGAAGAAGGCGCTCCTTCTCCTCAAGGGCTCGCTCATAATCGAGCGAGATCAACGCGCACCCTCCGCAAAAATCTGCAATCTCGCACGCGGGCTCGATCCGATGGGGCGAGCTCTCGATCAAGCGAAGGAGCCGCGGTTTTCCCGTACGCGCGACGCTGAGGCGCACTCGATCGCCCGGGAGCATGCCATCGAGATAGAGCCTCCGCCCATCGCGCTCAATGTAGCCCTCCCCATGCCTTCCAATCCCCTCGATGACCGCTTCAAACGAACTCATGGAAAGAGCTGCGCTGGGCGACCTCGGTTGAAAAGGAAATCGAAATGCCCACTGAGGATGGCGTACGCCTTTTCGGGTTGGGAAGGATCCTCGAAGCGCACATCGCGGAAGGAGCCGGCAATCCGCTTCCCGTCGGGACGGTCAAGCTCTGGCGAGTAGATGGCTTCGAAGATGACCTCGCCTTCGACGGCCGCTAAAACGACCGTCGCATCGCGACCGCTCGTCGCGACGGGGCATTCTTCGTAGAGAAGGAGGCTCATCTGCGCATCGCCGTGGGGATCGAGTCCGACGATCATCGGCTCTCCGAGGCGCGCGAACGCCTCGTCCACATCAAGGAGGGTGACGCTGACGGCGTCGCGCGTATTGGGATAGCCGCTCGTGCGCTGAAGCCGGATCTCGAGCTGCCCATGCATCCCGGATGCACCAAAGAACTCGGGCTCCAAGCGAAAATTCGGTCGATCGAGCCCGCAGGGTTCGGCATAAAGCACGCCCTCGATCGCCCCCTCGCCCTGCCCGCCGACGCATCCATGAAGGAGCGACAGCGCGCACATCACAAAAAAGACGCGCCTAGACGATGAAGCCACCACCTTGGACCTCATCACCAGAGTAGATCACCGCCGCTTGGCCCGGTGTGATCGCCCGCTGTGGCGTATCAAAGTTGACATCGAAGCCGCCCGCAGACGGGACGATCGTCGCGTCGGCTGGCTCATGCCGATAGCGGATGCGCACCTTCGCGCGGAAAGGCCCGCTCGGGGGCGTCCGGAAGAAATGCGCGTCCTCGGCGCGAAGCGTCGACGATTCGAGGCGTTCTCCCTCGCCTACGACGACGGTGCGCGTCTCGGGAAGAATGCGAAGCACATAGCGCGGCCCTCGCGTCCCTCCGCCGAGCGAGAGCCCGCGCCGCTTGCCGATAGTAAAGCCCGCGATCTCTTCGTGCTCTCCCAAGCGGTTGCCGTCTTCGTCGACAATGAGCCCGCCGGCACTGTCTCCGAGCTGACGTCGTGTGAATCCCGCGACATCGCCGTCGGGGATGAAGCAGAGTTCTTGAGATTCGGGTTTTTGCGCGTTTGGGACGCCGAGACGATCGCCGTGCGCGCGGGTCTCGGCTTTCACCAAATCGCCGAGGGGAAGAATCATTCGCTCCAGAAGCTCGAGCTTGAGGCCAAATAGGAAATAGCTCTGATCTTTGGCGAGATCACGCCCGCGGAGAAGTCGGGGACCTTCCTCATCGTGGACGACGCGCGCGTAATGCCCTGTCGCGATATGAGAGCATCCCAGCTCATCGGCGAGATCGTAGAGCATCTCGAGCTTCACCTTGCGATTGCAATGCACGCAGGGGCTCGGCGTCTTTCCGCTGCGGTAGTCTCTCAGAAAGGGATCGACGACCTCACGGCGGAACGATGCGCGCTCATCGAGGACGTAATGCGGGATGCCGAGGGCGTCGCAGCTTCGGCGCGCGTCCTCTCGATCCTCGGGGGCGCAGCAGCGCCCGACCTGCTCCTCACCCGAGGCATCCCAGAGGTGGAGTGTGACGCCGATCAGATCGTGCCCCTGCTCTTTGAGCAGCGCCGCAGCGACTGAAGAGTCGACGCCGCCGCTCATCGCGACGAGGATTCTTTTCTTCTCTGAGCTCATCGGGGCGCTTGTAATTGGGGCTGCTGGACGCTTACG
>JAAZAH010000336.1 GCA_012514415.1 Sandaracinaceae bacterium | reverse complement strand
GGGATATAGACAAAGGAGCCATCGGTGAAGACCGCGCTATTGAGCGCCGCATAATAGTTATCCGTCATCGGCACGACGCTGCCGAGATAGCGCTTCACCAGCTCAGGGTGCTCTTTGACGGCCTCGGAGATTGAGCAAAAGATCACACCTTCCTTCGCGAGCTCTTCGCGGAACGAAGTGTGGACGGAGACGCTATCGAAGACGGCGTCGACCGCGACGCCGGCGAGGACAGCGCGTTCACCGAGCGGAATCCCAAGCTTTTCGAAGGTCTCGAGAAGCTTCGGATCGACCTCATCGAGACTCTTCGGCCGATCCTCATCGGCTTTGGGTGCCGCGTAATAGCTAATCGCTTGAAGATCGATCGGCTCATAATTGACTTTCGCCCACTTCGGCTCCTCCATCTCGATGAAGCGGCGATACGCTTTGAGCCGATATTCGAGGAGCCAATCGGGCTCACTCTTTTTGGCCGAGATGAAGCGGATGATCTCCTCCGAGAGACCGGGAGGGGCGTACTCCTGCTCGATCTCCGTGACAAACCCCGCATCGTAGCTGCGCTCGAGAGCGCGATCGATCGCTTCTCTACCCATATCTCTCCACTTCCTCAGTGAGGGCGTCAGTCAGGTCTGCGTTGACGACTTTTCGGTTCTCCTCAGCGGCCCGGAACGAACGGAGCAGGGGGACGAGCTTTTCCTCGGGTCCGCTCATATCGCTGATGGAGATCTCTTCGAGGGCCGCCTCGACGGCCCGGTTGATCTTCTTCCAATTGGCGCGCACCCCACAGTCGTCGTGGAGCGCACAGGCAGCCCCATCGGCGCTTTCGGCGCATTCGGTCACCGAGATGGGTCCCTCGATGGCGACGATAAGCTCGGCGATGGAGATGGCGTCGGCCGGTCGCGCGAGGCGATAGCCGCCGAACTTCCCCCGCTGCGAGACGACAATGCCCTCGCGCGTGAGGGTTTTTAACACCTTACTTACCGTGGGCGCTGGGATGCCCGTCCCGAGCGCGAGCTGCGCCACAGAGCGCGGGCTCTCGGTCTCGGAGAGCGCGGTCGCCAAGACGACGGCATAGTCGGTGAGTTTGGAGATGCGCAGCATGGGGCCGTGAGCGATCCAAATAGGACTCGCATGGTCCTATTTTGAATCGCCTCCCGTCGCTGTCAAGCAAGCAAACAAACTTCGCTAAAAAACCTCGAAATCGGACCGTATCTGTCTTCGGATGGAATCGCCGCGAGCGAACCCGTCCAACTCGGTGCGTGAGTCAGCAAAAAAAACCGAAAACCGGAGAAAAGCCGAGAAAGAGCAATGGAAAGGGGTGGAACAAACGCGAAGATGCGGTGCGAGTGTCTGCTTCAGATCTCGGATGCGCTGCGCGCAGAGATCCTTGCGACTCGAGCGGCGCTCGGCTTGAGGGGGCGCACCGAGCTCGCGATTGAGCGCGTTGAATACCACGAAACCCGCCTCGGCGCCACGCTGAGCGATGCCGTCCTCGCCGTCTATCTTGGGCTCGAGTGGGAACTTGAGACCATCGGAAGGCTCACTGCGGAAGCGCAGAAGCTCGGCGGTCTTCCAAGTCGTTATCTCGCCATCGCAGCCGATCGCAGTGCAGGTACCGATGCGAAGGAAGGCGAAGAGGAGACGAGCACCTATTGGTGCATCCCGAGAAGGGCGTCCAGCCATTCCGGCCCGGTGCTTCGGTATTCACGCGCGCGCGGGATTCACAGTCCGCACTCCTTTATCGGCCTTCTACGAAGTTTTCGGCAAAGAGAAGCTCACCTTTCGCCGAATACGATCGCGCGTTCATCGATGGCACATGCTTCCATCGGCACGTGGGTGAGTCGATACGCGGAGCGATTCGAGCCGCGCCTCTACGGAGAGTCGCAACGCACCCGCCGACGGATCTACCACCGGCAGTACGGCTACGGTTCGGTCCGCCGAGTGATTGACGGTCCGCGCCGCGCGCTCGAGATCGAGTTCGATGAGTCGGGCATTCGGCGCGTGCTCGAAGAATACATCGAGCCGATTTAAGACGACGACGAAGACGCGCTCAGCACATGGCAATGGCGTACGAAGCCCTCGCACATACGCGTTCGGCGCGCTCCGGACGCGCGGTCGCGAGACCACCTCCGCCCGACCTTCGCGCGGTCTCCGCGCACACTTGGCCCGATGCGAATGCCGCATCCATGCGTTATGGTGACTTCGAGATGAGCCAAGTGACGACTGAAGGTCGTGTTCTACTAATCGACGATGACGACGCCTTCCGCTTCGCCATGCGGAAGGCACTCAGCCGGCACGGCTTCGAGGTCGTCGAGGCGACCGGCGGTGAGGAAGCGCTCGAGATTCTGCTCTCGGCGAGTCCTCCCGATGTCGCGCTCCTCGATCTTCGCATGCGCGATATGAGCGGGCTCGACGTGATGCGCCGCCTCGGACCCAGCCTCACGCGCATCCTCGTCCTCACCGGCCACGGCACCGTCAGTGCGGCCGTCGAGGCGATGCAATATGGCGCCTATAGTTTTCTCGAAAAACCCGTCGATGCGCTCACGCTAAAGCCGATCCTCAAGCAGGCGATCGGCGATGCGCGGCGCGCACGAAGCGGAGACGATCCCTTCGCGCCGCCACTCATTGGCGAGAGTGAGGCCATGCGCCTGGTGCGTCGATTCATCGAGACCGTGGGCCCAAGCGGAGAGACTGTGACGCTTCTTGGAGAAACGGGGACGGGAAAGGAGGTCGCAGCGCGGCATCTCCACCTTGCCAGCCCCTATCGCGATGGCCCGTTCATCGCCGTCAACTGCGCCTCCTTACCGAAGGATCTCTTTGAGAGCGAGCTCTTCGGCCATAAGCGAGGAAGCTTCACGGGTGCCGACCGCGATCGCACCGGTCTCATTCGTGATGCCGAAGGCGGAACGCTCTTCATCGACGAGTTGGGCGAGCTTCCCCTCGACCTCCAACCGAAGCTCCTTCGCGTGATCGAAGCTCGCGCCGTCCGGCCCGTTGGTGAAAGTCGCGAAATCCCCATCAACGTACGTATCATCGCTGCGACCAACCGCGATCTCCAAGGGGAAGTCGAGGCCGGACGCTTTCGACGCGATCTTTTCTATCGCTTGAACGTCTTCCCTCTCGAAATTCCGCCGCTAAGAGAACGGATGGAAGATCTCGAAGAGCTCGCCCTGCATCTCCTTGGCCGCCTCGGCGATCGCACGCCGACGCTCGAAGAGGGCGCGCTCGAAGCGCTCAAGGACTATCCCTTCCCGGGCAATGTGCGCGAGCTGCTCAATATTCTGAGACGCGCGGCTGTTTTCGCCGGCAATCGGCCGATCGATGCTGAGCTCCTATCGAAGATGGCGCAAGGTAGCGTCTTTGGTCATGCCGAGGTCCGCGTAAGAAGCGGCATCCCCACGCTTGAAGAATACGATCCCTCGCAGACGCTGAGCGAAGTCGAGCGGACGCATATCGAACGCGTGCTCGAAGCCCACGGCGGGAATATCACCCGCGCGGCGATCGCCCTTGGGATCGATCGCCGAACCTTGCAGCGAAAATTGCGAGGTCATGGGAGTTCACGCTGAAGCGTCGCGCGCCTTTTCAAGACTTTCGTGAGGGGCTAGAGTGCGATCGATCTCGCGGTGGAGGCTGCCCGCGCGGCGTTCACCCCAACCCACTCGTTCGTTTGAACAACCGCCCGCGGCAGTGGCCGCGCATCGGCTCCTATGATGATGACGCGCTTCTTATTCACGTTCTCGCTCTCCGTTTTCCTCTTTGCGCTCGCGGGATGTAGCCGCGGCGGAGAGAACGATTCCTGCTTCATCGACGAAAACTGTCGTGGATCGCTGATCTGCTGCGGTGCGACCGGGACGAGTCGGGGAATCTGCGAGTACGAATGCAGTACGGATCCCTCGCGCCCCGGGAGCGACGCGTCGATCCCGCCCGAAGAAGAAGAGGAGGAGTGCGATCCCACCGTCGAGGAGTGTGAAGAAGAGTGCGATCCCACTGTCGAGGAGTGCGAGGAGGAGTGCGATCCCACTGTCGAGGAGTGCGAGGAGGAGTGCGATCCCACTGTCGAAGAGTGCGAAGAGGAGTGCGATCCCACTGTCGAAGAGTGCGAAGAGGAGTGCGATCCCACCGTCG
>JAAZAH010000335.1 GCA_012514415.1 Sandaracinaceae bacterium | reverse complement strand
GAGCCAAGAAACGAGCCCGGGGTTTGCGCCGCAACTTGTCACGGCCGTCCGACGTCGCTCATGGCGCGTCTCCTCGCGGAGGGCGAGAAATTCTTCGCGGATCGCGTAGTTCGTTCGCGCTGCGGGATCGAGCTCTTCGTCTTCAAGGACGCCTGGCCACGGCTCGAGGCTCGCGTCGATATAATAGGCGTCGAGCTCGCCCGTAAGCCGAAGTAGATCGATCGAGGAGACATCGACGCACGCGTTGATGCAGAAGCCGGGGTGCCCGTCTGGATCGCGAAGGACATCCGCGAGGATGGCACGGTAGTTCTCGGGATTCAGCCGCGCATGGATGAAGCGAAGACCACGTTTCTCTACGGCTTCGCGCGTAGCTTCAGCCTGATCAATCACATAAAACTTGGATCGATCAAACTCAATATGTCGCTCAAGTAGCGGAAGAAGTCCTCGAGCGATGGATCCATAACCAAGCAGTGCGATTGGCCCATCGAATTTAACAAAGATGGTTGCATACTTTGACAATTCGATGGTTCGTTGCTCGCTCATGATCGAATTGACCATAATGAAAAACCTGGGGGGTGCAAGCGAGGTCCTCGAGCGCGGAAAAAAGCAGACCTAGGTTGCCGTGAAAAAAGCGTACCCCGACCACAGAAAAAAGCGGACCCAGGTTGATGCCGAAGAAGACACGAGGGAACCAGGTTGGCGCCGAAGGCCGACGGGACCGAGGTTGACGTCTGCGGTCCCAAGTTGGCACCGCGCACGCGCATGCCGCCAAGTGAGGATCGCCAAATACGGTACCTCCTCTGATAATTCCGCGCAATTTCCGCCGTTACGTCAACCGAGCTGGGCGACACGCGCATCAACCTGGGTCGCATTCTGTGCTCTGATTCTGAGCGCTCTCGCGCTGCATCAACCTGGGTCCGCCTCGGACCAGCGGGGATTCAGACAGACGGCATCAACCTGGGTCGGCCTCGGACCAGCGGGGATTCAGACAGGCGAGTGCGACGCGGTCCATCGGTTTGCCGCCCACGAAATAAAACTCGCGCATCCTGCATTCGATGAACCAGCCGGCCTTTACATAGGCGCGGATCGAGGCTTCATTTTCCGCGTAAGCACCGGTATGAAGTCTTCGGATTCCGTGTCGCTCAAAAGCGATTTCGGTGCCGAGCCGAACCGCCTCCGCCCCTAAGCCACGACCAGCATATGCACGATCTCCAATCAATGTGACCAAATCAGAGGTCATGTTCCTCTTATCAATCGGACCGATCTTCACCGTTCCAATCGGCGTATCTTCATCCATTATCATATAGTAGAAAACGTTTTGATTCTGCTCTCCCATCTCGATATCACGAAGCAAATCTTCGCGGGAGAAGCTGTGCCCGCTGCCCGAGAAATAGCGTAGGTGGCCGTCTCGGTTTTCATAAAAGCGAACGATGCGCTCGTCGAGATCTGAAGGATGCATTCTTTCAAGTCTTAGCTTCATTTTTTCCCCAACAGAGATTCGATGGCACGCAGGATCCTCTGAGTCCCGCGTCCATCGACCAACGCGGCTGCCGCCCTCGACATCACCTGCATCCGCTCCGGGCTCAACGCGCGAAGCATCTCGGCGAGACGCGGACCCTCGAGTGCATCCGGCGAGACTTCGATCGCTGCTCCCGCCCGCACCAGATTCACGACGTTCGTGCGCTGATTTTCCGCGAGGCCCATCACGAGCGAGGGAAGCCCGAGACAAGCGCGCTCGTACGCGGTTCCGCCCGCCGCACCGATCGCGAGATCGGCCTCGCTCATGAGGCGCGCCATATTCGGCGTATCGACGTGGAGTTCGGCCGCATACGGAAGCGACGCAACAAGTTCCTCAACCTTTGCGAGCGCGGGTGCGCGTGAACCCATAACCACATCCACCTTCTCGGGCATGAAAGCGCGGAGCGCGTTCAAAATCGCCGAGGTCCGATCGTCTGCATCGATGCCCCCCATGCTCACTAAGAGGCGCCGGAGGGAACCATCGCGGCGCGAAAGCGCTGCCGGGCGCGCGTCGACGAACTCATCCCTCAGGATCGCGTATTTCGGGCCCGAAAGAAGGAGCGATTCCGGAGGAATCAGCGATGCGTAGAGCGCGGAGGCCGGCTCTCCAAGGCGCAGACTCGCATCGATCAGCGCATCGACCTCATGCGGACGATCGGCGAGATCATCGATGGCGACGATTCGCCGAAATCTCGCGGAAAGCGCGCGCTCGAACGGCGCCCCAAGGCTGTAATGATCCACGACAAGGAGATCGAGGTCGCGTGCGGCTTGTTCGCGGCGCAACGCAGCCAGGTCCGAGCACTCCCCCTCGCCGAGGAGTCGCAGACATTCTTCGGCGTCGCGTTCCTCGCTCACGCCGAGCCAATGAGAATGCGGATAGGGGCCGCCCATCTCGCGAACATCACCGCCACCGATGGGCGAAGGGAGAAGGTGGGTGGGAAAGCCTCTCGCCCGAAGCGTCGGGGCGAGATTCCCTTCGTGAGCGCGAACGATGAACTGCACCTCATCGCCCCGCGCACGCAGCGCTTCACCGAGCGTCAGACACCGCATGATATGCCCACTTCCGATGGCGATCGAAGCGTCGGCACGAATCACGCAGCGCCGCGGGGAGCGAGCCGACGGATGCGCGTTAAAGCTCATTGAGGCGAGCATATCGCGTGGCGCGCGTGAGATCACGCTGCGCGTTGCTCGGGGCCTGGATCGTCGATCGATCGTGCGCGAGGGCTGGCCGGATTGGACCCCATTCGGCGCCCAGCGCCTGGATCCAATGTGGGCGAAGCGCCGCCAGAAAGAGGCGCCCCGCCCCAAGCGAGCTCAAGCGAACTTCGGAACCATCGCGTTCGCCGCGCCGGACTCCCCGCCCTCCGGGCTTGCGAGCTCGATCGCTGCGAGGAGCGTCCGTTCACGCCGCGCGATTCGGAGCAATTCCTCGAAGGCTTCCTCGAAGTGGGCCGCGAGCCGGCGGAGATCCGGCACGAGTACCGCATCGGCGTGAAAGCATACTCCGAGCGTATCGCCCGAGCTGAGCACCGTGATGTTGAGCCCCGCCCCTTCCATCACCGGACCCATGGCGTGCATCGACTCAGCCAGCATCCCCATGAAGCGGAGCTGCTCCTTCGGCCCTGGGATATTTGAGATCACGAGGTTGTGGAAGGGGCGATGGCGACTTGCCATTCGCGTCTTCGTATAGAGCTTCGCGATGAGCCCGAGCGTCGAGACGCTCGTGAGCTCGGCAAGCCCCGAGAGGCTTTCTCGCCCGAATGTCTGGTGCTCCCATTTGGAAGCGCGAGTCCCTCGATGGATGGCTTTGAGCCTCGCCACGGGATCGTCGAGATCGGTGTACAGCTTCGCGAACATCGCAGAGACGCGATTGTTGACTTCAAAGCTCTGCTGCGCCTCGCGGATTGAGACGGGGCAGACGCTGAGGAGCGATTCCTCAGGAAGTGCGTCCTTTTCGCTCAGATACTCGCGGAGGCTCGCCGAAGCGAGCGCGAGGAGCACGTCGTTGACGGTCACACCAAATACCGAGCGAATCTCGCGGATGGCGCTGAGCGATGTGACTGCGATGGCGGAGTCGCGCTCGGATCCAATCGCGGCGTTGAAAGGAGTCCGCGGACAAAACATTGGCGTCCCACCACGCTCCCACGCCGGATCGCGCCGCTTCGTGACAATTGCGTGGAGCCCTTTGCCAGCGCGCTTCAAGACCGAAAACACCTCGAGAGGCTGTCGGAGGCGTGCAGCGAGTCCCTCGCGCACAAGCGCCAGTTTCTTGGGCGGCTCGACTACGATCCCAAGTTCATCACTGATTTCAGCCTGCGGCCCATCAAAAAGAAGCGTGAAGAGGCGGCTCCCCGCCACGCCATCCGCGAGGGCATGGTGCAGCTTGAGAAAGAGCGCCATTCGCCCGTCTTCGATGCCCTCGATAACCCAAAGCTCCCATAGCGGACGCGAGCGGTCGATGGGTTGCGCGTTGATCTTGGCAAGGAAAGTTGCGAGCTCTGCCTTCGTGGTTCCGTCTCGGAGGCGGATGGCCCGGATATGGTGGATGGGATCGAAGTCCGTATCCTCGACCCAAGCCGGGTGGTGAATGTCGAGGGGAACCGGCGCCAGCTTTCGCGATAAAGCGGGAATGCGGCACACGCGTTCGACGAGCTCGCGGCTCAGCGCCTCAAAACGGATCGAGGGATCGGGCTCGAGGAGTGCGAGAAAGGAGACGTGCATCTGCACGTGCTCCGTATCGAGGTGCAAGAACGACGCGTCCATCCCGCTCATTTTTTCCATCAGCCAATCCTCCTGCGCAAATCACGCCAACTAGAACACGTTTCACTCTAATCCCCCATACGGCGAGCGTCTGTCATCTTTTAGTCACGAGTTGGCGCGGCCTATGTCAACGCTCGGATCGGCGTGGATTCGTTCCATGGGCTAGGCTCCGGCGATGGCTCCTTTCGAAGCGCTCCTCTACATCATCCTCTTTGCCGCGGGGATCTTGGGAGGCTTCGTGAACACCCTCGCTGGTGGTGGCGCGCTTTTCCTCGTCCCGATTCTCCTCTTGCTTGGGCTGCCTCCGGAGGTCGCCAACGCAACCAACCGTGTCGGCGTGTCCCTTCAGAGCATGCTGGCGGCGCGCGGACTCGATCAGGCCAAACGCCTCGACCGCTCAGCGCTGAGACTCCTCGCCCTTCCTTTTTCCGCGGGCGCACTCTTTGGAGCGCTCAGCGCCACATGGATGAGTTCCATGGTCATCGAGCTTCTCCTCTATGGCGCCATGGGTTTTGCGCTCCTTAGCTTCACGCTGCGGCCGCGCGGGATCCTCCGTGCGCCCGAAGTGCATGGGGCCGCGCGCTATCGCCCCACGGCCCTTCGGATCGTCGCGCTCTTCGCCCTTGGT
>JAAZAH010000334.1 GCA_012514415.1 Sandaracinaceae bacterium | reverse complement strand
TCGACTGAATGAATATTCACTCGGTCCTATCACGCGCCCCGGAGGGAGGTCAATTGCGGAGCTTCGCTTTCTTCGCGGGGGCGCGGCAATTCGGATGCGGCGAGCCCTTATAAGAAGAGGCTCATGTACTTAGCCGCAGTCTCTTCTTGAGCCAGCGAGAGAGTCAGCGGGATGCTCCGCATGGGTGATTTTTTAGAGGCGCGGAGAGCGCCCTCAAAGCCTCAAATCGGCGCGTTAGGAGCCGAGCCGAAGCGAAGCCCGAGCCCCATGACGCCGCCGATCCCATAGGAGTCGAGGAGCATCCCTCCAAAGATCCGAACGCGCCGGACGATGAGCGTGTGGAGCTCGATCCGGTGCGTGAAGATTGTGGGATCGGGGAAGGTGAAGAAGCCGCGATTCACGATGAAGAGGCGTGCGCGCTCATGCGCGAAGATCGGGATCTGCAGCTCGTAGGGGAGGGCGTAGGCGCTCGCGCCTTGGCGGTCGCCGAAGCGGCCAAAGAGGACGCTCACGGCCGTGACCGTAACGCGGAGCCCTTCGGGTGAGCCGATCGCGGAATAGACGCCGAAGCCGCCTGTCCACGCGCGATCTTGGTGCCAGCGCTGTGAGAAGCTGAATTCGGGGCCAGCGACCGCGAGCGCTGAGAGGCCGAGCTCAAAGAGTCCGCGCCATCGATAGCCAAAGACGCCCTCGATAAAGGCTTCGCGCGGCATATACTCGTCTCGCGCTTCAAGTGAGAAATGCCCTCGCGCGATGAAGCCGCTCGGATGATCGTATTCCGCCGCGAAGAGCGCCCAGGCGGATTGCTCGCGGACAAAGCCGCCGCCGAGGTTGAACGTGAGGCGCTCGGGCGCGGCCTTGGGGACAAGCCATCGCGCCGCTCTTGAAGGCGGCGACTCGGTTTCTTCTTCCGTTTTTTCTTCGCCGCTTACCACCTTAACTTCCGGTGTCGCCGAGGCGACCCCGCGCTGAAGAGCAAAGAAAACGATGAGCGCGTAGAGCGCGCCCCCTCCTAGGCGAATTAAGTTTAAGCAGGCCATCTCAATCTCCTCTCTTCCCGTCGTAACGTTCGGGATTCACCGAGACTCCTTAAAGTGTAACAAGGCCCGAAGAGGGAGAGTATCGTCGCCACTTAGGGAGGGCATACGCCGGGCTAGGAAAAGCAAAGCCCGGGCGATGGCGCGGCCTAAGGCGCGAGCGGCGGCGCTCCGAGTGTGGCGACGATCCCGACGAGCCGCGGCGCGGAGCGTGTCCCGGCCTCGTTTGAGCGATGGTTTAGAAGGGCGATTGCCCGCGCAGACGGACCGCTCCCGCGGAGGAGATCTTCATATTCGAGCGCGACGCGCGCCTCCTCGATGGCCCGCTCGTCTGGAAGGGCTGCCTCGACGCGCTGGCGAAGCGCGACCGGAGCATCGCCGCCAAGCGAGACGATAAGGGCGATAAAACCGGCTTCGCCGCGGCTGCTTCGCTCAGCCCGGATGACGCGGACTCCGCTGCTCTCTAGGCGCTGCGTGAGCGCGCGGAGATAGGCGCTCAAGTCGTCACCGCGGTCGATCTCAAGCCGGACGCCGAAGCCCATCACGGGGACTCCCTCGATAGGCGCGATGCTCCTCAGCTCGCCGATCGGAGCGGGCGAAAGGCTGCGCTCGCGCTCACCTTTTGGAAGGGCGGCGAGCGCGTATCCAAGCTGCTCCGCGACCGCGCCCGCGCGCTCACCAGCGACGGCCGCGTCAATGCGCTCTTTTAGCCGGAGCGCTTCAAGCGCTTCATGTAGCGCGCGTGTGCGGCCGCGATCTCTGACGGTTTTACTTTCGACACCAAAAAAGAGCGACGCCGAGGATGGGGCGAGGGCGATCGAGAGCCGCTCAAGGAGATCTTGATAAGGATCGGCCGCGAGACGCCGGAGGAGGGCAGCGCGGGCGGCCTCGAGCGATCCATTGCTCGGTATATCGCGAAGGAAGCATTGGATGAATCGATCGACCTCGCCGAGCTGAGGCGCGCCATTGAGATAAAGCCGGGCGATCGCGTCTCCATCATTTCGAAGGACCTCAACCTCGAGGCCGCGCGCGAGGCACTTGCGGCGGAGCGCCTCGAGCAAAAGCTCGGTGCGTCCGGCCTCGCTCCGCGGCTCGTCGGCGAGCGCGCGCTTCAAGCGGAGCGCGATGCTCGTCCCGTAGCCTGTAAAATCATCATGAGGGAACGAGATGAATTCAGGATCGTCGGCGAAGGCTGCAAGCAGATCGTCATCGCTGGCGCGAGGCTCGGCAATACCGAGCGCGAGCACGATATCGCCGCTCCGGGCGTCGCTCGCGAACTCGAGCGCGACGCCCGCGATCGCCTCTCCGGCGTCACGATAGCTCGTCGGCGCGCGAGGTAAGAGCGGGCGGCTCAAGCGGATGAGCTCGCTCTTCATGAAGCGGAGCTCATCGGCGCCGAGGCGCCCCTCGCCCGATATCACTAAAAAAGCGCCGGCCGATGAAGGCGCGAGGCCAAGCGATGCGCCACGAAAGGGCGCGCGATCGCGAATGAGCCCTTCGATTGAGCGGGCCTGTTCTAGCTTCGGGAGCGCAGCGACGAGCGCCCAAGAGGCGGGACCCGCGACCTTCTTTGATTGATCTTTTCGGGGGAGCTCGAGCTGGCGAAGTGGTAATGAGCTCGTTCGTGCCGCGCCCCCATCGGAGTCCGCGTTACGCGGCGCCTCGCCGCCATTTCCACGACTCTCATCTCCCTTTGGATCGTCGAGTAGCCGCGCGAGCCGCCGGCGCGTCCGATCGCCAAACTCACCAACAAAGATCCATTTTGAATGCGCAGGTTCGGCCAGCGTCTTTCGGAAGGCCTCGAGCGCGCGGCTTGAAGGCAAGGGATCGCGCTCGGAGCCAAGTGGGATGGCCTCGGGCACGCCAAGGGCCTCAAAAGCCGCGAGGATGGCCGCGCGCGAATGGGCGATCTCCTGTGCGCGTCGAAGCGAGACGATGCGCTCGAAGGCGGCCGCGATCTCATCTTCGCCGAGCGGACGCCGAAGCGCCTCGAGGAGGCTTTCCACATCGGAGGCGATCGTGCTTGGGGTCGAATCTTTTCGAATCAGCGTGAGTCCCGGTAGGACCGTTGCGATCGCGCCAACCCTTTCGGCGATCGCCTCAGCGACCATCGCGGCGACGAGGGGCTCGCCGCCCTCGAGGCTTCCGGCCCTCGATGCAAATTCGATGAGCGCGTGCCCTCCGAGATCGCGCTCGATGACGATCCACGGTTCGTCGAAGCTACGCTCGAGCGTGGTGAGATCCGGCGCTTCGGCGGGCGGAAGCGTCTGAATCACGCAGGCCGAGAGCGCGAGAAAGACGAGGGGAGAGCATCTCGCGAGCATCCCCCGAGGATAATCCGCCGCGGCGCGTTCGCATTCCTTTGTCGAAAATTTTTTCTTTTTACCTACATGAGAGCACACTTGCGCTATGGCTTCATCGACACGCCTTGAACGTCGCCGCTTTCCGCGGATTCCCGTCTCTCTCAGCCTTGTCGGGCATATCGACGATCGACCCTTTCCGTGCCGCGCCCGCGAGCTCAGCGAGGATGCGATGATCGTTGAGGGACTCGATCCGGCCCTCGACGCCGGCACCTTCATTCAGCTCGACCTCTTTATCCCAGGGAGCGCTCGGCCCGTCTGGGCCGTCGCCGAGAGCGCGCCTCTTCGAGGAGGAAAGCAGCAGCTTCTCTCGTTCTGCATCCTCCTCGATAGCGATCGCGATGCCCTCCGCGCCTTTGTCGACCGGCGGCGCCGTCCGCGCCGCGCGGAGTGCGTCCGCCTCGGGAGCGTCGAGATCGTCCGCCCCGAGGCGCAGCCTCCCACCATGAACTGAGCTTTCGGGCCGCGCAGGATCGACGCGGTCGGCGGGCGCTTCCCTTATCCGGCACGACCCGATGATCGCGGCCTAAGCACTCGCCGCTTCATATTCCGCGCTGTATTCCGCCTCGAGACGGCAGCGGATCTTATGCTTTTTGCTGTAGACCGTCTTGACCGAGATCTCCATCGCCTCGGCGACCTCTTCGGCGCTGAGCCCGTCGACGAAATAGAGCTGGACGAAGAGGCGATCTTTTTCGCTCAGCCTCTCGACCATGCGGGCGAGAATCTCCCATTGCTGTCTCTTGGAGCATTCGTCGAGCGGCGAAGGGCCAAGCGCACCGATTTTTTCGGCTTCGGCGAGCTCCGCGCAGGCGGGTTGGCGCGCGACCGTCCGCAGAAAATCCCACGCCGTATTCGTCGCGAGGAGCCCGATCCACGAGCCGAATTTATTGCCTTTTTCTGGGGCGAACGCGCGAAGGCGACGCATGTCGTGGGCCGTCAGGTTGACCATCAGTTGGCCGTAGATCTCTTGGATGTCCTCGGGGACGATCGAGTTTCGGAATCGGCCCGTAACCTTATGGATGCAGCGGTAGATCAAGCGATCGTAGCGCCGCGCGAACTCGCGCCAGGCGAGCGCGTCCCTTTCGATCATGCGCTCGAGGAGCTCTTGATCGGTGAAATCTTCGGCGGATAGGCGAGCGCGTGCGTTCTCGGTCATCTTCCCTCTCCCTCGGTAGGCATGCCTCGCTAGTGCAGCGCTCATGCCACCCCATCGAATCCCAAAAACGCAATGAATTCAGCCCTTCAAACCCATCTAGAGCCGCCGTTTTAGGGTGTCACACACGCGCATCGTGACGTCACAGCCCGGAAGATGAACCATCTGCTCACGCGGCTCCTCGCATCCCCAAAACTGCAAAACCCGCCTCGAAGCCGATTCGGACTTGACTAATGAAGAATCACTAGGTAAATAAGCCGCCCCGCTGGGCGCGACGGATATCCATATCATTCGACCGCTCTTCGGGGCGGGGCGTTCCACCCGCTGGTCGCCCCTCGCTGGCGTAGCTCAATTGGTAGAGCACCTGTTTTGTAAACAGGCGGTTGCGGGTTCAAGTCCCTTCGCCAGCTCATCCTTGAATCATTGGTTTTCTGGAGGGTTGCCCGAGTGGTCAATGGGAGCAGACTGTAAATCTGCCGGCTTATGCCTACGGTGGTTCGAATCCACCACTCTCCACCAAATGCCCCGGCTCGCCGGGGCGTTCGCGGGTGTAGCTCAGTTGGTAGAGCGTCAGCCTTCCAAGCTGAATGTCGCCGGTTCGATCCCGGTCTCCCGCTCTCGGCACGGTTGAAGGATTTGCCCAGGTAGCTCAGTGGTAGAGCACCTCCTTGGTAAGGAGGAGGTC
>JAAZAH010000034.1 GCA_012514415.1 Sandaracinaceae bacterium | reverse complement strand
ATTGAAGCGCATCGGCGCTCGGGGGCGTTTGCGACGCTTCTCCTTCGCGAGGCGGATGGGAGCGCCGCAGAGAGCATCACGATGGATGGGGGGGGGTGGATCCGAGGCATCCTTCACGCGGGCGAAGAGGCGCCTCGAACCCATTCGTTTACGGGCGCGCAGATTGTCTCAGCGCGGGCGCTTGCCTTCCTCCCGGAACGCGGCTGTATCGTTCGTGATACCTACATCCCCGCGCTCGAGCGCGGTGAGCGGCTTCACGGGCATGTCGATAACGCGCCGTTTCGCGATCTCGGGACGGTCCAGAGCTACTATCGCGCGCATTTTGAGGAGGGGAGGGCGCCCAGGATCCATCCGCAAGCCACGATCGAGGAGGGAGCCGTCGTGCGGCGCTCGTGGATTGGGGCTGGCGCGCGGATTCGGTCGGGCGCCGTCGTGAGCGATTCGATCGTCTGGCCCGGGTCCGTGTGGGAGGGCGGCGAGCTGACCTCGGCCATCTTGACGACCTCGGGGCGGATCGTCGAGGGAGACTAGGCTGCGGCCGTCACCCGGCGGCACGATCGGCGAGCGCGCCATGTTCGTTACGCGCGACGCGAGGGATGGTGGGTGCGGCCGCTCCGCCGCGCAAGCGACTCAGCCGACGCCCATGACCTTCGCGAGGATGCAGGTGATGTTGTCGGGGCCCCCGTTATCGTTCGCCTTCTGGATGAGCTTTTGCGTGGCCGTCTTGAGGTCGGAATGCTGCCGAAGGACTTCGAGGATCTCGTCATCGGAAGCGGGACCTGCGAGCCCATCGCTGCAAAGCACGTAGATGTCGCCGGGCTGGGGCTTATCGAGGAAGGTATCGACGAGGACGGTCTCCTTCATGCCGAGGGCGCGAAGGATGATGTTTTTATGCGGAAAGTTTTCGATCTCTTCGGGCGAAGAGAGCCGACCCATCTTGATGTAGTCGTTGACGAGGGAATGGTCCTCGGTGAGAAGGTCGAGGTGGTTGTTTCGGAAACGATAGACCCGGGAGTCGCCGACGTGTGCGATGAGGACGCCTTCGTCAATCACCAGGATGCTGACGACGGTCGTCCCCATCCCGTGGAGCGCAGGATCGCGCTGAGCGGCCTCGAAGATGCGAAGGTTAGCGAGCTTGATACTCGTGATCAGCCGGTTCTCCTCGTAGCCGCGGCTTTGATCCATTTTGTAGGGCCACGTGGCTTCGGGATCGTCGGCGGTGGCTGCGAAAAAATCGCGGAGCGTCTCAATCGCCATTCGGCTGGCGACTTCGCCTGAGGCATGACCGCCCATGCCATCGGCGACGACGTAAAGAAGGTGATCGTCGAGGATCATGAAGCTGTCCTCATTGACCGATCGCTTCTTTCCAACGTCAGTTTCGCCGAGCGCGATCACACGAGCACGAGATGCCATTGATTGTCTTTCCCTCGATTGCGGAAGATGTATCCGAGCGTGAGCCTACCCACGCCGCCGGCCTCGCGTCAATCTCAACGTATTGGAAAAGCGCGCTTTAGCGCGGAATGGGCCGCCCGAGGAAAGTGAGCGCTTTTTTGAGATCGGACCAGGCGACGCGCTTTTGTTCCGGTGAGCGTAAAAGGAAGGACGGGTGGTACGTCGCGAGGGTGGTTCGGCCGCGATACGTGCCGAAGCGTCCGCGCCATTGGCCATGGTCGTCGATGACCCGCAGCGCCTCTGCGGCGGAGCGTCCAAGTACGATGATGAGCTCGGGAGCGACGGCCTCGATTTGTGCGTCGAGAAAATGCCGACACGCCTCGACCTCGTCGGGCCTTGGTGCGCGGTTTTTGGGCGGGCGGCATTTGACGACATTGCAGATGTAGACCTCGTCGCGCGCGTAGCCCATCGCCTGGATCATGCGATCGAGGAGCTGCCCGGCCGGACCGACAAAGGGGAGGCCAGAGAGGTCCTCTTTTTCTCCTGGGCCCTCGCCGATGAACATGAGTTGGGCGTCTTCTCGGCCACGGGAAAACACGGTCTTTTGGCGTCCCTCGGCGAGAGCGCACGCGCGGCAGGTCTCGACCTCGCGTCTCTTCTCCTCGAGAACGCTGAGTTGCGGCCGTTGCGTTGGCGTAGGGGCGCCGCGTCCCGCCGATGGGTGAGGCGTAGGCGCTCGGGCTGGGTCGCTCGGTGAAGCGGGAGCGTTGGCTACAGCCTGCGGGGCGCCCGGAGAAGCGGGCGCCTTGGGCTCGGAGGAGGCGCTGCTCGGTGACGCAGAGGCAGGGAGCGGGGGCTTCGATGCGGTTTGGGGGGCGCGCTCGCTTGCTTGTCCAATGCCTTCGGCTGCAGGCTGAGGCGACGAAGCGCTGAGCCGCGGCGCCGAAACGTCGACATCCGGAAAGCCGACGTCTGCAACCTCGCGTTCCCAAGCGATGAGCGCGCGCGTGGCTCGGAGCAGCTCAAGATACTCGCGCTCGATCTCGTCCATCGGATGACGCCTACCAGAGGAGAACCGCCGCATCAAGGTGGACGGTGGCTGTCGTTGGGGCCGAGGACGAGGGGATCGGCAGGCGCGGTTCGGGCGTCATCCGCCGACGCCCATGCAGCAACCTGGGGCCAAGGCGGCTGTTCTCGGCGAGCCGCCGTTGGTATCGTGAAGGGGCGTATGCAACGGAGCGAAGGAAAGAGCGTCGCCGCGAGTGCCCGGTCCATCCTCGACGACCATTCAACGCTCTCCCGCGCGCGTCGAATCCAACCCCATGATCATGCGTGGCTTGAGCCGCTGCTTTCTCCGGCGCGCCGAAGAGCTTGTCGCCGATGGAAAGCATGAGATCGCGCGTGGGCTGGTCGATGAGGCTCTTGGCCTCGATCTGATGCGCGCTCCGTCGATGATCCGTTTTGAACTCCAGCGGCTTGCGAAGAGCCTTGGACGCATGGCGCATGAGCCCGATGGCCGTCCGTCCCAGGCGTCCGGAAACGCGGATCGGACTTGCGCCAGCTCAAAGCGTCGCGAGGGGTAAGAGCCGATGAGTGAACCTCGAACCCAAATCGTCTACGACGAACGCGAAGATGAGGGCGGCTTTTCGATCCGCCGGATGAACATCGAGATCGAGATTGACGGTAGACGCGAGCTCGTCGCGCTCATCGAGGATCGAGACGGCGTTCGCGCCATCACCACGGGCGGCGAGACCGAAGACCGCTTCATCGAGGCCGCCCTCGAGGTCTTTGAAGGCGGCCGCGCGCGTCTCGCCGCCTTCCGTCCTCGAAGGCCACGTGCCTCGGAACCCAGCCCATTGCACCACGAAGAGCTGTCCGAGACGGTCGGTGCGCTTGTCATCGCCATCGCGCGGGCAGGGCTGGGTCTCGGACGTGTCTCGCCCACGGTCGCGCACGCCTTTTCCCAGATCGAATCGCGCATCGCGGGGCTCGGCGCCAACGGCATCGAACGCTTCATCGGAAGGCTCCGCAATGCCATTGAATTCGACGATCTCACCGAATGCGCGATGCTCCTCCACGGTGCGCTTCGTTTTGCCGAGGACCTCGATGCGGGCGGCGAGGCCGCGACTGAGCGCATCGCGGGCTGGATGCCGAGCCAGAGCTCCCCAGCGGTCCTTATCGAGCGCACATTCATCGAGCTTGGACGCGAATGGGTCGCGGGCCTTGAGCGGGCCTCGATCGCTCGCAGGTATCTCATCGAGCTATCGAGCGGAGAGGTGTTTCGAGAAGAGTTTCGCACGCCCAAAAATGAGGCGAGCACCGTGGAGCCCGCCACCGGGACGCGTTTTGAGGGGCGCGCATCGCTCGGAGGCGCGTTTCGCGAGCTCCGCGCCGGCCTTGCCCGCGTTTACGGCGGAAGCGCTCCGCGCCGAGTCTGCTTTGATCAATACGAGCTCCACCACCATCCGCGGCCGACTTCACTCGAGAGACTCGGAGCGCTTGCAGAGCGAAGCGAGAAAAGTCTGCTCGAGCGCTTCAAAGCGGAGCACCATGGGGCGCCCGGACAAGCAGAGCCCTTTGCGCTCTTTGCGCCTTCGCGGCTGAGCACCCGTGGCGCATTCCACGCGCTGATTGACGAGGAGGGAGACGCCCTTCCGCTCTCACGCGCCGAGGGACTTGAGCTTGACTCCGCGCTCGCGAGCGCAGCCGAGGGGAGGGCGATCGAGTGGGTCTCGGGGAGGCTCTTTCATGCGGAGGGGACCCTCGTTCTTCGGCCGTTCATGGCGCGTTTTGACGATGGCGAGACGTTCCGACTTCGGTGAGACGCACGCAGGCGTGCACAGCGCGCGTCTTGCTCTCGCTTCACACCCGAGCGTTTTGGGTTAGACTAAGCTCCGCAGCTAAATCGGAAATGCTCAGTCACGGCTCCATGCCGGTGACGGGCGCAGGAAATCCGCCTCATGAACGATAACATTCGGGTCCTCGTCGCAAAGCCCGGCCTCGACGGCCACGACCGCGGCGCAAAGGTCGTCGCACGAACGCTCCGTGATGCGGGCTTCGAGGTGATCTACACGGGGCTGCACCAGACCCCCGAGATGATCGCCGCCGCCGCCCTACAGGAAGATGTGGACGCCGTTGGCCTCAGCGTCATGTCGGGCGCGCACAACACGCTCTTTCCCGCGGTGATGGAGGCGCTTCGCACGCGCGGCGCCGAGGACATCCTTGTTTTCGGCGGAGGCATCGTTCCCGAGGAAGACCGCGCTCGCCTCAAAGAGCTTGGCGTCGGTGAGATCTTCACGCCGGGAGCACCTCTTGAGTCGATCGTCGACTGGGTCCGTGAGAATGTGAAACCGAAGGGCATTTCCTAAGCCGATCGGGACTGACAACGTAGAGACGGCCCGGGATTTGGGATCCGCGCCGCGCACGTTCCTTGACCTCCGCGCCATCAGTCTTGTAAAGTTACACTGATGGCGGAGGGTGAGATGAGCGAGAAGACATCGGAGACGCGGAGTTCTCTTGGGGGGGGATCAGTTTGCGCGCTCCAAGATTTTGAGGCGCGAGCTGCCTGAGACCCTTCGTGAGGAGCCGATCTATGTTCCGGCGCGGATGATCAACGAGGTGCTCTATTGCGAGCGTTTGATGTACCTCGAATGGGTGCAGGGGGAGTTCGCGCATAACCGTTTCACAGTGGATGGAACGGCAGTGCATCGGAATGTCGATAAAGAATCGAGCGGACTTGCTGCGTCCGAAGAGCTCCCCGAAGAGGGCGCCGCTCAATCGGTCTGGCTCTCATCCGAGCGCCTTGGGATCACGGCGAAGATCGATTTGGTTGAAATCGTGGGCGATGAAGTCCTCGTCATCGAATACAAGCGCGGAAAAGCACCCAAGGTCAAAGAGGGGGCCTATCTCCCTGAGCGGGCTCAGCTCGCCGCGCAGGTGCTGCTCTTGAAAGAGCATGGGTATCGCGTAAAGGGCGCTGCGATCTACTATGCCGAGCAGCGGCAGCGTATTCCGATCGAGGTTGACGAAGAGCTGTTTGATGTTGCGCGTGGTGCTGCCGCGCGTGCCAAAGAGCTCTGGCGAAATGGTGAGCTTCCTCCGCCTCTTGATGACAGCCCGAAATGCTTTGGTTGCTCGCTTATCGGCATCTGTCTTCCCGACGAGACAGGGTATCTTCGGCGCGAAAGCCAGCCTTCCGATGGGATCCGCCGGCTTCATCCTGCGCGCGACGATAAGTTGCCCGTCTATGTGCAGGAGGCCGGCGCGCGCATCGGCGTTTCAGGTGAGCTCCTTCACATCACAAGCCGCGCGGGCGAGCGCACAGAAGTAAAGATCCCACTGACTTCCGAGGTCTCGGTTTTTGGTCCGGTGCAGATGAGCATGCAGGCCATTCACCGGCTGCTCGAACGTGAAATCCCCTTGATGCTCTTTTCGAGTGGTGGGTGGTACCGGGGGCGCATCGTCGGTGCGGAATCGAAGAACGTCGAGCTCCGCCTCGCTCAGTACGCGCGCTTTAACGACGAGACATTTGCTACGAAACTCGCGAGCGGCTTTGTCACATCCAAGATCTTCAACGCGCGGACGATGTTGAGGCGCAACCACTCGGAACCGGATGAAACCGCGCTGAAGGAGATGAAGCGCCTTGCTCGCTCGGCAACCGAATGCAGCTCGAAGGAGCGTCTTCTAGGGATTGAGGGCGCAGCGGCGCGCCTTTACTTTTCGAACTTCGCGGGCATGCTGAAAAAACAGGACGAGGAGCTTCCCTTTCGCTTCGACGGTCGCAATCGGCGCCCGCCCAGGGATCCAGTGAATGCGCTCCTGTCTTTTGTCTACGCCATCCTCGTCAAAGACATGAACATCGCCTGCATGAGGGCCGGCCTCGATCCGCTCATCGGATTTTATCATCGACCGCGCTTTGGTCGTCCGTCCCTTGCGCTAGACCTGATGGAAGAGTTTCGACCGATCGTCGCGGACTCTACCGTCATCCAGCTCATCAACAATGGGATCGTCGGTCCGGATGATTTTCTCGTGACGGCATCGTCTGTGGCCATCAAAGGCCCCGCGCGTCGAAAGGTTGTGTTGGCGTACGAACAGCGCCTCGATCAACTCATCACCCATCCGGTTTTTGGGTACCGCATCAACTACCGCCGCGTTTTTGAGGTGCAGGCGCGCCTGCTCTCACGGCATATCCTTGGCGAGATCGACAGCTACCCGCAGTTTAGGACGCGGTGATGAAGACGTATATCGTGACCTACGACATCTCGGATCCGAAAAGACTCAGGAAAGTCTTTCAGATCCTTCGAGGCTATGGCGATCATTTGTAGCTCTCGGTCTTT
>JAAZAH010000333.1 GCA_012514415.1 Sandaracinaceae bacterium | reverse complement strand
GATCGTCAAGCTGGCTTGACGAACTGGAGCACGTCGTTGTCTCTCCGCAGATCAAGTCAAGTGAAATTGACTTTCTCACACCGGCTGCTCTGACGAGTGATTCGAAATATCAAGCTAGCTTGACTAATCACCGTCCAGTTAGTCAATTGAACTTGACCAGGATGTGCTCGTGCTCAGCCCCCAAGCCGCGACGGATCTTCGATCCACTCGCTCTTACAGTCTTCGGGCGCGGTGACGGGACTACAGCGTGACGGGGTCCCGCCCGGAATGTCGAAGAAATAATCGAGCTCCTCGCGCTTCACGGGAAAGTCGGTCGAGATCACCTGCGCGCCCGTCTCAAGCGCGGCTTCGGCGCGATCGACGCCTTCGTTGAAAAGCTCCCGTAGATGCTCGGCGCGCACCCGGACCAGAAAGCCTGCCTCGACCGCCTCGCGAGCGCGTCCGTCGCCCACCGCGTTGATGACCATGAATCCGGCGAACGGATCGTCCATGCGTGAATCCGGGAAAGCCACCCTTCCCTCGAGCCTCCCGTCGGGACCCGCATAGGCCAAGGAGATCTCCCGCGAAGAGTCGAGGTAAATGAAGATTTTTCCGCGAGTCTCGCCGAGCGTCGGCCAGCCGCGCTCGAGGACCGCCTCGCGAAGGCTGAGCGCCTCCCCACGGACATCATCCGGCGTGATCAGCTGCGCTCTGTCGAAGACCGAGAGCACCTCGCTTTCAAATCGGGCGATCCGCGCCTCGGTATCGTCGTCGAACGCTCCGCGCGGCTCAATCTGGATGAAGATCGGGTGGTGGCCGGGGTGCCGCTCCGAAAAATCGCGAACGGCCTCGAGACAATCGGTGAGGAAAGGGCAGTGCGTCTCGTCGTCCGCCTCGGGGATATGCTCGACGCGATAGCGTTCGAGGAAGGGATCGTGGATCAGATCGAACTCGAGTCCGCGCACGCCTTGCTCCTCGAGCTGAACGAGGATGGGGGCATGATCGTAACGCCAATCGACAACGGTATGATCGAGGCGTCCGGGGCGGTAGCTATTGTGCGTTGCCTTCAGCTGGATGTGGTTGAGGCGGAGCTTCTCATCGGCCGGATGCACCGTCGAAACGCCGTCACAGGCCGACAGAGCGAGGAAAGATTGGAGCGCCAGCGCGCAGGCAAAGAAGAGATTTCGTCCAAACATCGCCGAGGGTTCTCTTAGGGGGATTCGTTTTGTCTACACGGAAACGCGGCTGACGTGAAGGGCGTTCGAGAATGGCTGAGCTGGCGGATCGTCCCGAGAGGCGGTCCGTGGATGGCGGAAGGTGGGCGAGCCTCAAAGCGCAGGATCGTTCACCAAGGGCGCGAGGAGGAACCGAGAGCGATCCCCAATCACGGACTTGCGGCCTCTTCAAATCGTCCGCTGGACTCAGGCCTGAAAACCCACCACGCTTGCCCTCATGAACGGAAAGCTCGTGATCGTCACCGGTGCCAATTCCGGCATCGGCAAGGAGATGACCCGAGAGTTCGCCCGACGCGGCGCCGAGGTCCTCATGGTCTGCCGTAACGTCGAAAAGGCCGAGAGCGCGCGCGACGAGATCGCCTCGGGCACGGGCAATTCCTCGCTCCGCGTCGTCCAATGTGATCTCAGCTCCTTCGCCTCCGTTCGCGCAGCAGCCGAGGAGCTGCTCCACCTCGAGCGCCGCTTCGACGTGCTCATGAATAACGCCGGGATCTATCTTCCCAAACGGCGTGAAAGCCCCGACGGCTACGAGATGATGCTCGCTACGAACCATCTCGGGCCCTTTCTTCTCACGCAGCTGCTCCTTCCTCGCCTCGAGGGCGCGCGCGTCATCACGACCTCTTCGATGGGGCATAAATTCTGCAGATTCTCGCTCGACCACCTCAACGCCGAGCATGGCTTCTTCGCCATCGAACAATACGGGCTCACGAAGCTCGCCAACATCCTCTTTGCCCGCGAGCTGGCGCGCCGTGAGGGCCAGAAACGAGGCATCCTCAGCCACAGCTTCCATCCCGGACCCGTCGCCTCCGGCTTCGCTCAGGACGAACCTGGTCTTTTTGGGATGGGGCTAAAGCTCGGTCGCATGGCGCTCCGAAGCACAAACCGCGGCGCAAAGACGGGCATCTTTGTCGCCACTTCTGAAGCGGCGACAAAGACAAACGGCGAATATTGGGTGGACGAGAAGATTGCATGGACTCGCCCCGCCGCGCGCGATCCCAAACTCGCCGCGGGGCTCTACGAAAAGAGCCTCAGGCTCACCGGACTCGCCTGAATGACTGAGATTGAAGAGAAGATGAGCCGTTGGGAGATCCCGGCGGAAGTCGACGATCCTGCTTGGGCCGAGAAGCGCCTCGCGGCGTCCTCGATCCGACGCCTTCTCGAGCGCTTCATCGAATCGGAAGCGAGCGTCGAGACCTACCGTGAAATCGCGGCGAAGGCCGATACGCTCTACGAAGCGCTTCTGAAAGAGCCGTCGATCAAATCGCGCGAGGTCTTTCTCTCGGGTCAGTTCGCCGAGCGCCATATCGAGATGAAGGATCGCTCGGTGATGGTCGGAAATACCAACCCGATCGCCCCGCCCATCGTCATCACCGATTACGGCGAGAAGGTCTCAGGCACGCTCCCGCTCGATTCGCGTTTTTCCGGCGCCCCGGGGCTCTGCCATGGTGGCATCATCGCCTCCATCCTCGATGAGGTGCTTGGGCACGCCTGCATCGTGCGCGGCTACCAAGTCGTCACCCAGATCCTCACCATCCGTTATCTTCGCCCCACGCTTCTAGACGGCGAGACCTACTCCGAAGCGTCGATCCGCGAGATCGATGGGCGAAAGATCACGGTCGATGGTGCGCTCTATGTCGGAGGGACGCGCGTCGCCTCGGCCGAAGGGATCTTCGTCGACGTCCGCGGCGAGCGATTCGGCGAGATCTTCAAGCGCGCGCTTCGTGAAATCCCCATCGAAGATGGCAACGCGGCAGAAGCGGCGAACGATCCCGCGAAGGCGCAATCCGCGAGCTGACGCCAAGGCGCCTTGGCGCGGGGCGGCGGATGGACGCGTGGACCTCTCAAAGCCCTTCCAGCGGGAAGGCGCTTAGCGGATGCGATCGAAGGCGCCGAAGAAGCGCTCCATCTGCTCTCGGGTACCGATCGTGAGCCGGAAACTGCCATCGATGACGGGCTTTCCGGCCATCGAGCGGACGAGGATTCCTTCGCCGCGAAGTCCGTCAACCACATGCGAGAGCTCTTCGCCGATGAAGACCAAGAGATAGTTTCCGCCATCTGCAAAATAGCGAACGCCGCGCTTTTCGAGCTCTTCGAGAGTGAACGCTTTGGCTCGCGCCACTTCGTCGATGTAGCGCGCGGTATGCTCGTCTTCGCCGCTCATCGCCGCGATGCCGGCGCGGACGGCGAGAGAGTTGATATCGTAAGGTCCCGTCACGCGCGAGACGCGATCGACCAGTGATGGGGCGCCGATGGCAAAGCCGAGTCGAAGCGCCGCAAGGCCCGAGCTCTTTGAAAGCGACCGAAGAACAAGCAGATTTGGGAGCGCGAGCGATTCGGGTAAAACCGTCACGCCCGTAAAGGTTGCGTAAAGCTCGTCGATCACGAAGAGCGTCGATGAACATCCCGCGGCGAGCTCGAGGATCGTTTCGCGATCCAGCATCGTGCCCGTGGGATTGTTCGGGTTGCAGATGAAGGCGATTCGGGGTTTGTCAGCGAGCGCTTCACGGAACGCGTCGAGCGGGAATTCGAGCGTCTCGGGATAAGGGATGCCGCGAACCACCATCCCCTGCTGAGCGGCGCAGGGTTGATAGTAGCCGAAGGTGGGCGCCGTCGTGAGAAAGACCGTGCCCGGCTCGCCAAAGGCATCAAACACGGCACGGATGGCGGCGTCGGCGCCGTTGAAAAGGCCGATCTCTTCGCGCTTTACGTCAAAGAATTTCGCCGCAACCCGCTGGAGCTCGTTGTACTCCGGATAGATCGCGTATTCCTCGACAGGCATCGAACGAATCGCTTCGATCACCTTCGGGCTTGGCCCGAGCGTATTTTCATTAAAATCGAGGCGCAGCATGCCCCGACGCCCCTCGAGCGGAGCGCTGTAGGCCTCGAGCGATTCGACCGTCTCTTTTGCGCGGATCATTGCAGGCTGATCTTCATCCATCCGCGCGCAGCTTCAAGCTGATTTGATGACAGACGGCAAGGACGCAGTTCATCGACCGGGATCGCCGACCGCCTTCGCCGCGATGCGATCGACGAGCGCGGGAGCGATGAGACGCAGGAAACGGCCGAATCGGGCTCGTCCCGTCATTACGAGCTCGCGCTTTCGCCCCTCGATCGCCTCGAGAATTTGCCGAATGGCTTCCTCGAGGGGCATCGGCGCTTCGGTCGCGCGACCTTGGTAGCCTGCCTTTTGTCCATCGCCTCCGAGGATGTTCTCGCGGATGGGCGTGTCGACAAAGCCGGGGCTGACGACGAGAATATTCATCGGCGTTTCGCGAAGCTCGACGCGCAGGCTATCGAAAAAGCCCTGAAGCGCGTGCTTACTCGCCGCATATCCGGTGCGGGTCGGAACACCCGTGATGCCCGTGTGCGAGCTGATCGCGACAATATCGCCGCCACGCGTTCGGAGATAGGGAAGGGCAAAATACGTGAAGTAGACGGCGCCGAGGTAATTCACCTTCATAATGCGCTCGAAAAGATCGAGCTCCTTCACCTCATCGAAGCGCGCCCACATGCTGATGCCGGCGCTCAGCACAAGGAGGTCGAGCGCGCCAAACGCCTCGATGGTTTTTTGGACAGCGGACTCGGCGAAATCGCGATCGGCCACATCACCCGGGAGGACGAGCGCACCGGCGCCGAGCTCACGCACGCGCGCAGCGACGGATTCGAGCGCATCGATCCGACGACCGACGAGGGCGACGTGGATGCCACGCCGCGCAAATTCAAGGGCAAGCGCCTCGCCGATCCCTGAGGAGGCGCCCGTAATCATCGCGATCTTTCCGCTTCGAAGGTGCGTCATAGGCGGAGTTTAACCCATCCCGGCGCGCACCGGCAATCAACGATGCTGGCGCTTCTCTCGCTCGATCTGCTCCTTGTATTCGACGCTATAACGAGTCCAAGGGCGGATTTCGAGGCGGCGGAAGGAGATCGGCTCGCCCGTCCCCTCGCAAAGACCGTATTCGCCCGTCGCAAATTTCTGGAGGGCATTTTCGATCTCGCGGAGGAGCTTGCGCTCCTTATCGGCGAAGCGCATATTGAAGGCCTGTTCGGTATGGCGCTGCGACATATCCATCTCTTCGGCCATGGGCTCGCCCTCACCGATCGCCGCGGAGATATGACGGCTATGTCCTTGGAGGACGGCGTCACGTTTGGCGATCAGCTCTGCGTAGAGAAAGCCCGCCTGCTGAGGTGTGAGCCCGGAGTCGGGATCGACCGAGAGGCCTGACGGAAGCGGCGGCGCATTCAGGACGCGCGGATCGAGCTCCTCCTTGGGCGCGACAGGCACGGAAGGGGCGGCCGGTGTGGCGGTCGGGGCTGCTTTGGTTGTGGCGGCCTTCGCAGGCAAACCGCTCGTTGCTGCGGCCTTCTTCGCCGAAGAGGTGGAGGCTGCCGCTTTGCTCGCGCTCGTCTTTGCGGGCGGCGTCGCCTTCTTTGTCGAAGCTTTCGACAATTTCGCTGCCGCCATCTTCTTCGTCGCCGCGGCTTTCGTCGATTTCGCTGCCGCCGTCTTCTTCGTCGCCGCGGCTTTCGTCG
>JAAZAH010000332.1 GCA_012514415.1 Sandaracinaceae bacterium | reverse complement strand
AGGGCGGCCTCCTGCTCAGCGATCTCTTCGCGGCCGATCCCGAGGCTTGGCTAGGCGAGGGCGCGTCCATCGGCGCGAGCCTCCTCGTGAAGCTTCTCGACGCGCGCGACGATCTCAGCCTCCAGATCCACCCAAGCGATGACGATCCCGCCCTCGGCCCCGAAGAGGGCGGAAAGCCCGAGGCCTGGTATATCGTCGATCACGCGCCCGGCGCGGGCGTCTATTTCGGGCTCTCGGATGAGGCCACACCGCTCGCGATCGAGCGCGCGCTCAGAGGCGAGGGCGATCTCAGAGAGCTCCTCCGATTCCATCCCGTGCGCCGCGGTGATTTTTTTCTCGTCGAGCCGGGTGTCCCCCATGCTGTCGGGGCGGGCGTATTTTTGGTCGAGCCGCAGCGGGTTCTCCCGGGTAGGCGGGGAATCACTTATCGATACTACGACTGGAACCGCCGCTACGATGAGGCCGGGCGATTGTCGGCTGAGGGGAAACCACGGCAACTTCATCTCGAGCGTGCGCTTGCCGTCACGGATTTCGAGCGTCCGCGCGGCGCGCCCTTCGATCAGGCGACGAAGCGCTCTCTCGGATCGCCCATACTCGAGGGACCGCTCCAGATGACGACGCTTTCGGGCACCGAACCTGGGCTTCACTCCCGGCATCTTTTCGTCGCCCGAATCGAGGGAAGCGGGGAAGCGCGTTTTGAAAAACCCCTGCTGCTCTCGGGGATTACCGTCGTGCGCGGCGAAATCGAGATCGAGGGCGTCCGGATCGAAGCGGGTCGCTCCGCCGTGCTCCCCGCCGCGCTCCCGTTTTTTACCGCCCGCGGCGAGCGCGCAGAGGCAATCTTCAGCGCGGTCTATTGATTTTGCGGAAAACCTTGCCCCCTACGCGCCGAGTTGTCAGGCTCATTTCATGGATTTGATCCTTCAGCTCGTCGACATCTTCCTTCATGTCGATGAGCATCTCGCCGCGCTCGTCTTCGAATATGGAGTCTGGGTTTACGCCCTCCTCTTTCTCATCGTCTTCTGCGAGACCGGCCTCGTCGTCACGCCCTTCCTCCCAGGCGACTCACTCCTTTTTGCTTGCGGCGCGCTCGCGGCGGGAAAGGCAGGCGGCGAGGGCGGGCTCTCGATGTTCATCCTCGTTCCGCTTCTCATCAGCGCGGCCATCATAGGTGACGCCGTGAACTACTCCATCGGCCACCGCGTCGGGCCAGGCTACCTCGCGAAGGGGAAGGTGCGCTTCATCAAAAAAGAGCACCTCGAGAAGACGCACTCATTCTATGAAAAATACGGCGGAAAGACGATCATCATCGCGCGGTTTGTGCCGATCGTTCGCACCTTCGCGCCTTTTGTCGCCGGAATCGGTAAAATGGAATACCGCCGATTTGCACTCTTTAACATCATCGGAGCCGTCGTCTGGGTGCTGATCTGCGCTTATGCCGGCTTTTTCTTCGGCAATATCCCCATTGTGCAAGAGCATTTCGAGCTCGTGATACTCGGCATCATCTTCGTGAGCGTCCTGCCGATCGCCGTTGAAGTGCTCCGCGCTCGCTACGCGAAAAAGGCCGAGGTTGTCTAAATTCTTGTCGAAAGACCTTTATATAGGACCGGAGCAGACCTAGATAGGGCAATAGAGCGGGAACCATTGAACTTTTTTCAACAAACCTCTCCGAGTGTTCCCCTCCAAAGGAGACCCTGAATGGCTCAGTTCCGAGAGTACGAGATCGGCGCGCGAGTTTTCTTTGATGGCACGCCCTATGAAGTGGTGGAGCGAGCGAATACGCGTTGGGGCTCACCCACGTATCGAGTGCGTGAGCTTGGAGGGGAGGTCAAGCGATGGCTTCCCCCGCCCCTTCTCGAAAAGAAGTCCAAAATCCTCGATAAGAGTGGCGTTCGCGCCTTCGTCGAGCGCTTCTATGCGAAGGTCGCCGAGGACGGACTTCTTGGCCCGGTTTTCGAGCGCCGCATCCACGGTGAGTGGGGACCGCATCTCGACACGATGGTGCTTTTCTGGTCGGCCGTCCTTCTCCGCGAAATGAACTATCGCGGGAGCCCGCCCGCAGCTCACCGCGCAATCGAAGAGCTCGAGCCGAAAATGTTCAAGCGCTGGCTCGAGCTCTTCCACGAGACGATGCATGAACTCTTCGAGGCGCCGCTTGCCGATTCGCTCTACGAGCGAGCGGCGCGCATCGCGCATATGCTCTCGGCGAATGTCTTAGGGCAACCCTTTACCGAGCTCCTCGAGGCCTGAGTGACCGCGAACGAGCGCCGAAATCGTCTCCGCGGCCAACGGGCTCCTTGACCTAAGCGCCGCTCCGGCGTATAGCTTCCGCCCTTCCGCTCGTCCCCGCGTGTTCGCTGGGAGCCGAGCTCTCCAAGGAAGTATCGACATGCCGAAGATGAAATCAAAGCGCGCGGCCGCCAAGCGATTCCGCGCAACCGGTGCGGGCCGCATCCGACGGGGCACGGCTGGAAAATCCCACCTTATGACAGGGAAATCCGCCAACCGCCTTCGCGGCCTCCGTAAAAACCGCATGGTCTCGCCTGCTGACGAGAAGCGCATCAAAGAGCTTCTCCCTTATTCGTTCTAAGGAGAGAAAGAGATGCCGCGTGCAAAGAGGGGCTTTAAGGCCCGCCGTCGTCGCAATAAAGTTCTGAAGCTTGCTCGTGGGTACTACGGCGCCCGGAGCCGTACGTTCGCGAACGCGCTCGAGCAGCTGCAAAACGCGTGGGTGGATGCATATCGCCATCGCCGCACCAAAAAGCGTGAATTCCGTAAGCTCTGGATCACGCGTATCAACGCTGGCGCGCGCCAACATGGGATGAGCTACAGCCGCTTCATCTCGGCCGCCAAGAAGGCCGGCGTCGAGCTCGACCGGAAGATCCTCGCGGACCTCGCGATGAACGATCCGAAGGGTTTCGAGGCGGTGGTCAACGAGGTCCGGGGCTGATTCTTCGCCCGGCAATAGGACTTCGTTCTTTGGAGCCCACGGCGCGCCGCGTCTCGTGGGCTCTTTCAATTTCGGCTATCTGACAACGATCTCTCAAGGTGAATTGCGATGAGTGAGGGCGCTCCCATCGAGACGGCATTATCCGAGCTTGCGCGCATCGAGGCGGCCTACGAGGCGGCGCTCAGCGGCGCGCACGACGAACAGGAGCTGCGGCGGGAACGCGCGAAGCTTCTCGGAGGCGAGGGCGAGCTCACGAAGCTGATGCGCTTCATGCCGAAGATCCCGAACGAGCGAAAAAAGGAGTTCGGGCAAAAGGTCAACGGCCTGAAGCGTGCGATTGAGGCGCTTTTCGAGGCGCGGCTTGAGGCGATCGAAGCTGAGGCGCGGAAGGCGGAGCTCGAGGGGCCGTATCTCGACGTGACGATGCCTTCGCGGGCGCGCACGCCCGGCCGCATTCACCCCATCGCGCGCGTCGAAGATGAGCTGATCGAGATCTTTGGCAGCCTTGGCTTCGAACTCGCCGACGGCCCCCTCATCGATACGCACGCGAATTGCTTCGATCGGCTTGGTTTTCCGCCCGATCATCCGGCGACCGACATGCAGGACACTTTCTTCATCACGAGGAAGGAGCTGGGCGCCGAGGAAACCACGCTTCTAAGAACGCATACGTCGACGCTCCAGATCCGCGAGATGATGAAGCGGAAGCCGCCGCTCGCCGTGATCGCGCCCGGAACGGTCTTTCGCCGCGATGACGATGCGACGCACTCGCCGATGTTCTATCAGCTCGAGGGCTTTTTGGTCGATCGCGATGTGAGCTTCGCGGAGCTCAAAGGCGTGCTCACCCTCTTCGCGCGGAGGCTCTTCCACGAAGAGATCAGCGTCCGCTTCCGACCGAGCTATTTCCCCTTCGTCGAGCCCGGCGGCGAGGTCGATATCAGCTGCGTCTTCTGCAAGCCCTGGGAAAAAGATGAGGCGCGCACAGCTTCCTGCCGCATCTGCAAAGGCACGGGCTGGCTCGAGGTCCTTGGCTGCGGAATGATCCACCCTGTCGTCTTTGAGAACGTCGGATACGATCCGCGTGAGGTTTCAGGGTTCGCCTTTGGCATGGGGCTCGATCGCATCGCGATGCTGAAATACGGCGTTCCCAATATCCGCCTCCTTTACGAAAACGATCACCGCTTCCTCTCGGGGTTCTGAGCCATGCTTGCTTCGTACAATTGGATCAAAGAGCTCTCGGGCCTCGATGTCTCGCCCGAGGAGGTCGCTTCGATTTTCAACCGCGTCGGCCTCGAGGTCGAGGGTGTGAAGGAATTCGGCGCGGGCCTCGATCATGTCGTCGTGGCTGAGGTTCGCTCGATGCGGCCCCATCCCTCGGCGGATAAACTCCGGCTCGTCACCGTCTTCGACGGCGAGGCTGAGGCCGAGATTGTCTGTGGCGCGCCGAATGTGCCAGAGCCCGGACGCAAGGTGATCCTTGCGAAGCTCGGTGCTGTCCTCCCAGGAGATTTCAGAATCGTCCCCCGAAAGATCCGCGGGGTGGAGTCGGCCGGAATGCTTTGCAGTGAGAGCGAGCTGGGCATCGGTGAAGGCGGCGAAGGCATCTTTGTCTTCGATGCGGACTGCGAGGTTGCGCCGGGAACGGCGCTCATCGATGCGCTCCCCATCCGCGATACGATCTTTGAGCTTGGGCTGACGCCGAACCGCCCCGACGCGCTCGGTCATCTGGGTCTTGCGCGAGAGCTTTGTCTCGCTCTCGGAAAGCGGTTTGAGCTCCCCGCGATCGAGCTCCCCGCAGCGCGCGCCGAGCGCCCTGCGTTTGAAGTCGAAATCCGCGATGCCGATCGTTGTCCTCGATACGGTGCGGCCTTCCTTCTTGGCGCCGAGGTCAGGCCCTCGCCTTTTTGGCTGCGCTATCGCCTGTACACGCTCGGGCAGCGCTCGCTCGGTAACCTCGTCGACGCAACCAACCTCGTGATGCTCGAATGGGGCCATCCGATCCATGGCTTCGATCTACAAAAGCTCGAAGGGAAGAAGATCATTGTGCGTCGCGCTGAGGAGGGCGAAACGCTCGAGGGCCTCGATGGGGTAGAGCGCGAGCTGACGGAAGACGATTTGCTGATCGCGGACGCGAATCGCGGCGTCGCTTACGCAGGCGTGATGGGCGGCGCCAACTCTGAGATCGACGAATCGACGCGCGATGTGCTCATCGAATGCGCGTATTTCGCGCCGCGTGGCGTGCGGCGCACCTCGCGCCGGCTCGGGATCCATACGGACGCGAGCCATCGTTTTGAGCGCGGGGTCGATCCGGAGGCGGTGCCTCATGTGCTGCGGCGCGCGCTCGGCTTGATGCACGAGCTCGGCGGCGGCGAAATTGTGGGCGAGTGGATCGATAAGATCGCCAAGCCGAATGTGCGCGCCCGTATCGAATATCGTCATACGCGGAGCCGCGCGCTTCTCGGCTACGAAATCGAGCTTGGTCGAGCAAAGGCCATCCTTGAGGGGGTCGGATGCGCGATCCTCGAGGCAAACGATGAGCGCCTCTTCGTCGAGGCACCCTCCTTTCGGCCGGATCTTACCCGTGAAGAAGATCTGATCGAAGAGGTGGCTCGCATCGTGGGCTATGATGCGATCCCGACGGTGCTTCCGCGTGTACGGGCGGGAGAGAAGGGGACGCCCGCGCCGATTCGCTTCCGAAAGCGTCTCGTCCGTGCCGCCGCAGCGGCCGGGTTCAACCAAACGATGAGCTTCGCGTTCACTTCACCCGAGACGCTCAAGAAGCTCCGTCTCCCTGAAGCCGAGATCGCGATCGAAAATCCGCTTTCATCGGCTCAGTCGGTGATGCGGACTTCGCTTCTCCCTGGCTTCATGGAGGGAGCCTCCCGGACGCGGCGCCATGGTGGGACGCGTGCAGCGCTCTTTGAGCTTGGGCGAAGCTTTCATCGCTCGGACGAGATCCTACCGCATGAAGAGGAGCATCTTGCGCTCTTTTTGATGGGGGAAGCCGAGAGTGAATTCCTCGTAGAGCGCGAGGTCGATTTCTTCGACTTGAAGGGCGCGATCGAGGGGCTCTTCTTCGACGTTTTTGGTGAGCTCCCCACCTTCGAGAGCGAGCACGAGTCCCCGCCGTACATGCATCCGAGGCGGACAGCTCGAGTGATGCTTCGCGGCGAGGCCATCGGCATCGCCGGTGAGATCCACCCCGATCTCGCCGAGGAATACGATCTCGAAATGCGCCCGCTCTATGCTGAGTTTGCGCTCTGCTCGCTTGACCGGCTCCGCGAAATCATCGGCGATCCCCAAGCGAAACCGCTCCCCCGCTTTCAATCGTCGACGCGCGATCTTGCGCTCGTCGTGGACGAGTCGATCAGCGCGGCCTCGATCGTCGAGGCGCTCCTCGAGGGCGGTGCGCCGCTTGCCGAATCGGCTGTGCTCTTTGATCTTTATCGCGGTGAGGGGATCCCCGAGGGCAAAAAGAGCCTCGCTTTCAGCATCGTCTATCGCGGAAGTGAGGGCACGCTGAAAGATTCAGAAATCGACGGCGCGCATAAGAAAGCCGCGAAACTCGTTGGTTCGCGTTTCGGAGCGATCATCCGATGACGTGATGGGCGTGGAAGCGCCCCAGGTCCAGCGTGGTTCAAGTGTGGTGTGCGCGCCGAACCTCGCCGATAAAATTGCGTGAGCGTCGAGTCGGCTGGATTTTTCGGCTGGGAGCCGGCAAGCTCGTGCAAGATTTGCCTCGTCCTGCATGTTGCGATCTCGCCTGAGAAGGTCGGTCCACCGTGCGTCGCGGTGAAAGCCCCACAAGGGCAGAGAGAACCAGCGGCCCGTGCGCGCGCTCTCATTTTGGTGCGCCACCCGGCCGAAGTATCATCGGTCAATTGGCCCCATGCGGTGACGTGGACTATTGAAGAGAAGGAGCGATCGTGGTTGCATCAAGGCAGAAGGAAAGGACCCAGATGACGAAGGCCGAGCTGATTGATGCCGTCTACGAAAAGGTCGGCGGCTTCTCCAAGAAGGAGGCGGCTGAGGTTGTCGAGGCGGTCTTCGATGAAATGAAGGACGTCCTCAGCCAAGGCGAAAAGATCAAGCTTTCTGGCTTCGGCAATTTTGTCGTCCGCGCAAAAGCCGCGCGGGTTGGGCGAAACCCTCAGACGGGCGATGAGATCATGATCGCCGCACGTCGCGTGCTCACCTTCAGGCCCAGCCAGGTGCTGAAGGAGATCTTGAACCCCGGGCGCGGCCAGAGTGAAGCGCCGCCGCCCCGCCGCTCCTAAGGCAGAATGCGCGCGAAGGAGAGCCCCCTTTCCGAAGAGAAGCGATTCTTTCGCATCGGCGAGGTTTCGGAGATCGTCGGCGAGCGCCCGCATGTCCTTCGCTATTGGGAGAGCGAATTCCCAGAGATCCGGCCGAAGAAGACGCGCGGCTCGCATCGGCACTATACGCGCCGCGACATCGATTTCCTGATGGAGATCAAAAGGCTCCTCCGCGATGAAGGTTTCTCGGTCGAGGGCGCAAAACAGCGGCTTCGCGAGGCGCGCCGCGAGGCGAAAAAAGAGGAGCGTCCCGTGGAACTTCTATCCGATCGAGAGACGGCGCTGCGCCTCGAACTGATCGCTGCGCGAGACGCGCTTTACGGCATCCTCGACCTTCTTGACTCGAAGCCGCAGGTGGAGCGAAAGGAGCGCCCGGCGCGCGTGGTTGTTCAAGAGATCAAGCGCGGGATTCATGCGAATTCCAGCTCCACGCGGCGTCGATGACGATGCTTTTGCGCGGCAGCCCAGATTTTTCGCTTCGGGCGCTTGCATCTCACGCGGCGTGGACTAAGATGCCGCTCCCCTCCCCCCTTTCGCTTTCTCTTTCGGACGGGGCGTAGCGCAGTCTGGTAGCGCACCATACTGGGGGTGTGGGGGTCGCTGGTT
>JAAZAH010000331.1 GCA_012514415.1 Sandaracinaceae bacterium | reverse complement strand
TCCCGGATTGGACGAGGCAGCGCTCGGGACGGCTGCATCTTCGGCATCCTCGAACGCAGCACCCTCCTTCTTTGGGGGTGCCTGGACCCAGTCGCCCTCGGCCCGTGCAGGCGTCTCTTCAGGCTCGGGCGGCTCGCGGTAAGCGGAGGAGGCAGCATCACGCGCACTTCCGCCCTCGGCGGACGCGCTTTCTCTTGCGCCCAATGTGTCGGCGCATGATGACGCCTCGCCGGATTTTCCGCGTGCGTCGGCTCCGCTCGGGGAGCGTTCCGCCGGCTCTCGGCGCAGATCGCGCCCCGGCTCGCTCACGCCGCCGCTCGCCGAATCATCCGTCCTCGAGCGCTCTTCCGTCTGTCGCGGTGCCTTTTCGTCCATGATGCGCTTACATTATGACACGTCCTGCCGTCTTCCAAAAACCATGAGTGCGATTCAAAAGCAGCGAGAGGCATGAAAAACGTCCTCCTCATCTCGAAACCCCTCGAGCCTCCTTTTAATGACGGCAGCTAAAACCTCGCTTTGAGCGTGGCACTCGGTCTCGCGCATCACGAGCCACTTTGCTTTTATCGTGATGGATCGGCTTTCGCCGCGGACGCCGGGCTCCAAGGGTTTGCGATTGGAGAGCCATCCGGCGATTTTGCGCCGGGCCTCCGAGACAAGCTCCCCATCCTCGGCCATCTCCTCGTCGAGCGACGCGCCCGGCTGCATCACTATTTCTTCGCGCCCAACCGAATGACAGCGCGCGCTGGACGCTTCATTCGCGCCGTCCGCGGCGTCCCAGCTCTGCACACCATCACCAGCGCCCCAGCCAACCACCTTCAAGGCCGAAAGCTACGCGCGTGTCTCTTCGCCGACGCCCATATCGTACTTTCACGGGCGACCGAAGCGCGTCTTGTCGAAGCGGGTGTTCCCGAGAGTGCGCTCCACCGAATCCCCGCCTTCGTCCCCGACCCTGGGCTCTCCGGTGTGCACGCTCCCACGGTTCGGGCCTCGCTCGGCCTTCCAAAATCCGGGGCGCTCCTTCTCTTCCCGGGCGATCTCGAATTCGGCGAAGGCGCACACCTCGTAATTGAAGCCCTCGATCGCCTGCGAAATGAAGACCTCATCGTTGCCATCGCGGCGAGGCCGAAGACCGCGGCGGCGGCGGAGGCTGAGCGGAGGCTGAAGGCGCGAGCTGTCGAGCTCGCGCTCGAGGGACGCGTGCATTTTTTGGGCGAGGTGGCGCGCTTTCACGCGCTTGTCGCCGCAGCGGACGTCGTTGCGCTCCCCTCGCGTGATCTTTATGGAAAGACCGATCAGCCACTTGCGCTGCTCGAGGCGATGGCGCTTGGTCGTCCCGTCCTGATCGCGTCCGGGAGCGCCGCCGAGGAGCTGGCTGAAGAAGGAGCCGCGCTTGAAGTCGACCTCCATGCCGAGGCAGTCGCCGAGGGCATCCGCCGCTTATTGAGCGCGGAAGAGGGGAGGCTCCGCGGAAGGGCTTCGAGGGCGCTTTACGAGAGGCGATTCTCTCCCGACGTGAATCTTCCGCGATACGAGCTCGTTTACCGCTCACTCCTTCTTCGGGATGATTGAGCGGGCATGATGAGGGGAGGACGGCCGCTCCTTGCGCGTATGGCGTTCATCACCCCAAGCAGGCCCGCGCGCTCAACGAGGACCCGCTCGAGATCGCGCTTTTTGCGGAATGAGAGAAAGCTGACGCCGACGAGGACAGTGAGCACGCCTTGGCCTGGGAGAAAGAGCATCAAGGTCCCGGCAAAGATGAGCATGACGCCGACGACGTTTCGGACGAGACGGCGGACCGGCGTGCGCTGCGGCTCCTCGCGGATGAAGTAATCTTCAGGCATCCTCGCGATAAGGTAGGGCAGCGCGAGGATCGATCCGACGAAGGCAACGATCGAGAAGAAGCTGAGTGGAAAGAGCAGCCCCGAACTGCGGATGCACTCAATCATCGGTTTTAGCACGCCCATTTTTGCGATATACGGCTACGAATCGCGTTCGCCTTCTCTTTGCCCGCCGCATAAGCTCCCGCATAGTGATGCATCGGAATCGGCAATACTACGATGAATTCAGCGCGAGCTACGATCGCGGCAGGGATCGGGGCTATCACGCGCTGGTAGACGAGATCGAGTTCTCGATCATCGAGCCCTACGCGCGCGGGCGCGACGTGCTCGAGCTTGGATGCGGGACCGGGCTCATCCTTCAGAAAGTCGCTCCAATCGCGAAATCGGCGAAAGGCATCGACATCAGCCCGGGAATGCTCTCTCGCGCGCGCTCACGCGGCCTTGACGTCCATGAGGGCAACCTCCTTGAGCTCCCTTTTGCGTCCGAGAGCTTCGACTTCGTCTATTCACTCAAGGTGCTCGCCCATATCGAAGATCTCGATCGCGCCCTCGAAGAGGCCAAAAGAGTCACCCGTGTGGGCGGCACGCTCGCCCTCGAGTTTTACAACCGGGCGAGTCTCCGCTATCTCGTGAAGCGGCTGAGTGGCCCAAGGCCCATCAGCGATCGCCTCGATGAAGGCGATATCGTCACGCGCTGGGATCGGCTCGAGGAGCTCCGCGCGCGCCTGCCCGACGATCTCGAGCTTGTGGATGCGCGCGGTGTACGCATCATCACACCTCTTGCGCTCGTACACGATGTTCCCTTGCTTGCCCCTCTCCTCGGCAAAGCCGAAAGGCGCTTGACTCAAGGTGTTTTCTCGCGTTTCGGCGGATTCCTGGTCGTGATCTTGCGCCGAAATGCCTGAGCTGGGTGGGGCGTCCTGCGGATTTCGGCGAGGAGAGGGCACGCATTTCGCAAGGCGTTTTGAAAAGCGTATTGCCCGGACGCGCGACGCCTTGTAGAACGAGCGAATGTCCCAGCATCGGGAACGTGAGATGCGTGATCTTCGCGCCGCCGCGGAGCGAGCGCTCGCCGACGAGCGCTTCGATGAGGCGAGCGAGCTCTTCGAGCAGCTTCTGAAAAAGGAGCACGATCCGGAGCAGCGTCTCTACCTTCATCGCCAGCTCGCGGAGCTTTTCATCGATCGGCATCCGTGGAAAGCAGCGCTCCACCTTCGACAGGTCTTACGCTCCGAGCCTGACGACGATATGGCCCTCGCACTGATGGGCCTTAGCCAAGCGCTTCTTGGGAATTACGAAGCGGCCATCTCGGCCTACCTTCGCGCCGCGGCGCTCGATCCCGATGTGCCCTGGTACCTACACAACATCGGCCATCTCCTCGATGTCGCGCTGAACCGTCCAGAAGAGGCGCGGCGCCACCTTGAACTCGCCAGCGAGCTCGAACCCGATCATCCCGAGATCGCCGCCTCTCTCGCGCATTGCCTTGCGCGCCTTGGAGAGATCGAGCGTGCCCGCGAAGAAGCGATCAAGGCCACGCTCGGCGACCCTGAAGAGCTAAATCACCTTCGCCTGCTCGAGTGGATCGAGTCGGGTGCGAGCGAAGGGGAGCTTCGTTTGGCGCGCCGAAACGGCCAGGGTTCTGCGCGCTCCGGCCAAGGGGAGAGCGCGAGCGACGCACGAAGCTCAAGCACGCGCGACCGGGAGGACGCGTCTCCGACAGCTCGGCGTGATGTCTCGTATGCAGGCAAAGACGAAGCCGACATCGCTCCGCCTCGACAAAGTGGAAGCTGGCCGCCCGTCGACGCCGTTCGGGGAGTTTTCGTCGCGAAGATGAAGGGCGCCGGATTCAGCGAGGCCGAATTGCTATCCGCGCACCGCATTTGGGATGATTTCACCTCGCGTCGGAGAGTCCGGGTCCAAAAGCCGGCCACACTCGCCGCCGCGGTCGAGTACGCTGTCGCGCTGATCCACGTGCGCCGGGGCGCAACCCAAGCCGTCATCGCCGCACGTTACGGCATCAGCCCGACCTCGCTCTCTCAGCGCTATTGCGAGCTCCGCGACGCCCTCGAGCTCACGCCTCGCGACCCTCGTTATCGCCTCACGCACTGAAGGATTTCGCGACCTGGGGTTTTGTCTTTGTTGTGTCAAAGCCCTGTCACCGCCCTGTCTTTGGCGCGTTGATTTTGGCCCGCTGTGTCGTAAGCTGAGCACATGAAAGTGGGCAGGACCCTCCTCGTCTATCCTGTGCTCGGAATCAGCTCGGTGCTCAGCGGCTCCGCCGTGATCGCGATGGTCCGAGCAGGCGATCACGACGGGAAATATTGGTGGCGCGCTGTCGTCCAGCCGTGGGCCAAGAACCTTATCCGTGCGGGCGGCGTGTCGAAAGTCGAGTACCTTGGCGATCGAGCAGCGCTCGAGGGCTTTCGCGGGGTGATCATGTCAAACCATGAGAGCCACTTCGATCCTCCCGCGCTCATTCTCGCCTCCGATACACCGCTTCGTTTTATGGCCAAAGAGAGCCTCTCGCGCTTTCCGGTCTTTGGGAGCGCCATGCGCGCCATGGGGATGCTCTTCGTCGATCGCAGCAATAAGACCAAGGCATGGGAGAGCATTCGCGCTGCCGCCGAGACGCTCGCGGAAGGGAAGGCCGTCCTCGTTTTCCCTGAAGGTACACGCTCAAAAGACGGCGAGCTCCTCCCGTTTAAGAGGGGAGGTTTCGTCCTCGCGCTCGAAAGCGGCCTGCCGATCCTCCCGATTGGCATCGCCGGGACGGGGAAGGTGCTTCCTCCTGGATGGGTCGTTCGTGATACGGGTGCTGCCGTCCTCGCCGTTGGGGAGCCGATCCCGACGGAGGGAAAGACCGACCTCGAAGCATTGATGGCCGAGACGCGAGAGGCGATCCTCAAGCTCCGCGATCAAGCCCGCGTCCGGCTCCGCGAGATCGAAGCCCGCCGCTCGTAGTCAATCCCCTAGAATCTCGACCTCGACCTCGACGACGCCCGCTCGGATCATGTCGAGCTGTTCCGCGGCACGCCGGCTGAGATCGATGATTCGGCCGCGTCCGCCGTACGGGCCGCGATCGTTGATGCGGACGACGACGCTCTTGCGATTGTCAATGCGGGTGACGCGAACCCGTGTCCCAAAGGGAAGCTCGAGATGAGCCGCGGTCAGCTTCCGTGGTGCATAAGGCTCGCCGCTGGCCGTCGAGCGCCCGGCAAGCGAGTCCGCGTAATAGCTCGCTTTTCCGCGGAGGATCGTGCCCTTTGCCGGGGCGCTTCGGCCCTTGGTTTTTGAGCCTTGGCTCGGTTTGGCAGCCGCCGTCGAGCGAGCTGCCGACCCCTTTGAACTTCCCTTCGCGCTCGATGCCGCCGCCGGCTCGGGACGCGCCGCCGCTTGGAGCCCGCAGCCGAGCCCGCCCGTGATCACGATGAGAGCGATTGCGAGCCCAATGGGCTTCTTCTTTATGCTCCGCATTCTATCCGTCCGCATATTCATCTCTTGTTCAGCTCATTGCGCCTTCGCACCGCGGAGACGCGCTTCTTTAGAGGCCATGCCCGGGCACGAGGAGACGCGAGCGGTAGATCTCGAAATCGAATTGATCGCTATGTTCTGCGTCATGGCAGTTTCGGCACAGTCGCTCCTCGGGGGAGCGTATCATTGTCGACTTGAACTCGAGCGGGGATCGCGCGTGAAACTCTCCTGGGCCGTGGCAGCTCTCGCATCCAACGTTCTTTAGCTCGCCGCCCAGATTGAACGTAATCGTCGCACCGCCCGGCTGTCCATACCCCGTCACATGGCATTGAAAACAGCTCATGCTGAACTCCTTATGCCGATCGACGAGGGTCTGATAAGCGCGCCCATGACGATGTTTCTTCCACCACGCGTAAGCCTCCGCGTGGCAGCTCGCGCACGCTGAGGAGCCGATATAGCTTGGCGACCCTTCGGGCACGGCGATGGGCGGCGCATTGGCGAACGCGACGGCGTTGGCTTGATTTACGGCGCGATCGTGCGCGCGCATCATGGCCTTTATCGCGCGCGCCGCCTCGATGGAAGGGGCGATCTCGACGAGCCGAGCGATAAAGGCGCGCTTTCCTTCTATGCGTGGCCTCTCGTCGATGCTGCGCGCTTCTTCTTCGAGCGCGCGAAGGCGCGACCGCGGCTCTTCGAGCGCCTCTTCCGAATACCGCCCGCTCTCCATCCACTGAGCGATCCGTCTGCGGAGATCTTCGGCGCGCGCCTCGAGCGATCTTCGGCGCGCGGCCTTCGTGATGGGGCTTTCATCATGGAAGGAAGCGTTCTCTCTCCCCCTCGCGGCTTCCTCCGGCACGTAGAGATCGAGGACGAGGAGCCGCTGTCCGCGATCGCCCGCTTGAAGGAGCTGTCCACCGCCGATGGAGCGTGGTGGTCCGAACTCATCTTCGCCGCTCGCATAAAGTACGAAATCGACGGCCGGATGCTGCGCAAGCGTGCTCGCCTCGCTGCGGCTCCCCGAATGCACCACGATGAGCGCGGCACGTTCGGGATGCGCCTCAGCCACCTCATCGATCCGATCGGGGCCGACCGTGATCCCATAAACAAAGACGAGCTCAAGCTCGCCGAGCTTCTTCGAAAAGACCCCCTCGATGGGACGGTCCCCGAGCGCGTCTTCTTCGAGCGGATCGTTCGGGGGTGCGGAAGCGATGAGATCGGGCCGAGTCGCCTCGATGGCCTTCGCGATCGCGTCGCGCTCAAGCCGCTTCTGAACCTCGGTTTCAGGGCTCGGGGGCGTGCCGTCCGAAAAAACACGCCCGGAGAAAATCAGCGCACTCGGGGCGGAAGAACGCGCCTCTTCGATCGCTTGCACGAGGCGATCGACGCCGCCGAGGGGACGGCTCGTGCATCCGCAGGGCTCGAGCTGGGCTTTGAGATCGCTCACCCAGAGGATGCGAGCGCTCGGCGCGCCCAAGGCGTCAAACCGCGTTTCGTGCGCGGTTCCTTCACGCCCGTCTTGCGGTTTACAAGCGGAGAAGGCATCACACGCGGCGAGCCATGCCAGGATGGGGTAGACCAAGAAGCTGAAGCGTCGCATCATGATGGAACTCAAACCTCCATCCATCCTTAGCTGCTCTCTCCTTGACGGGCGAACGCTTCAAGGCTAGTTTTCGCTCCCGTTTTCGAAGAATAACCGTCCGGCTTCCGCCGGAGCGAGAAATACAACATGGTCAAGATTCGACTTTCCCGGGCTGGCTCGAAGAAGCGCCCCTTCTATCACATCGTCGTTACCGATAAAGAGAACGCGCGCGACGGGCGTTTTATTGAAGAGCTTGGCTATTATGATCCGCGTCGTCCCGTGACCGAGGCACGCATCGATCATGAGCGCCTCGACCATTGGGTGAACGTCGGTGCTCAGCTCAGCGAGCGCGTCGCTCAGCTGAGCAAGGCCCACCGCAAAGCCCTCGCGAGCTGAGGTCCCTTTGGAGGATCGAGCCCGCGAGCTGATTGAATACGTGGCGCGTGCGCTGGTCGACGAGCCGGACGCCGTCGAGGTGCATGTCGTCGAAGCCGATCGCGCCACGATGTACGAGCTCAGCGTAGAGCAGCGCGATCTCGGCAAAGTGATTGGCCGAGACGGCCGCACCGCACGCGCGCTCCGCACTCTCCTCGCATCGATGGGTTCGAGGGACGGCAAGCGCGCCATCCTCGATATCCTCGATTGAGCGGCGAAAACGAAACACAGCTGGTCGAGCTAGGCGCGATCACGCGGCCCCAAGGGATCCGTGGTGAGATGCGCCTTCATGCGTTTAATCCCGAATCGGATCTTCTCCCTACGCTGAAAACAGCTTTTCTAGTCGATCCCGATAGAGAAGGGGAGCCTGTCGAGATCGCCATCCGCTCGATTCGCCGCGCACCGAAGACCTTCATTGTCGCCATCGAAGGCGTGAACAATCGCGATGAGGCCGAGCAATACCGCGGGAAACTTCTCGCCGTTCCCCGGAAGGCGCTCCCTCCGCCCGGCGAAGATGAGCTCTACCTCTTCGATCTCGAAGGTCTCCGCGTCGTCCAAGGCGATCGACAGATCGGCATCGTCGAGCGCGTCCTTGAATATCCCAGCATCGAATGCCTCGAGGTCGAGCTCGAACGCGGGATCGTCGAGATCCCGCTTCTCGAGCCGTGGGTGCTTTCGATCGATCTTGAAGCTGAGGTTGTCCTCGTCGGCGATCTCGACGATCTCCCGGTGCGCTCGTGATCGACTTCGCCATCATCAGTCTCTTTCCTGAAATCTTCGAGAGCACCGACATCGGGCTCCTCGGCAAGGCGAAGGAGAAGGGGCTGCTTCGCATCACCCTCGTCAATCCGCGCGATTTTACGAGCGATCGCCATCGAACCGTCGATGATACGCCCTATGGCGGAGGCAGCGGGATGGTGCTCATGCCCGAACCTTTCGTCGCAGCGATCGAAAGCGCCGATCCCGATCATCATCGGCACCGCATCTTGCTTACCCCCCAAGGCAAGCGTTTCGAGCAGGCCGACGCCCACCGTCTCGCAAAGATGGAGCAGCTGATGCTCGTCTGTGGGCGCTACGAGGGCTTTGATGAGCGCATCCGGCATGAAGTCGATGAAGAACTTTCCTTGGGGGACTTCGTGCTTCTGGGCGGCGAGATCCCCGCGCTTGCCATCATCGAGGCCACGACGCGCCTCGTCCCCGGAGTGCTCGGAAATGCGTTCTCCTCGGTCGACGAGAGTCATCAGCGAGGATTGCTCGAGTATCCGCAATATACGCGTCCGCTTCACTTTCGCGGGCGCGAGGTGCCGGAGATCCTCCGCTCGGGCCATCACGCCGAGATCGCGCGCTATCGCCTGAAAGAATCCCTCCGCCGCACGCTCGAGCGAAGGCCCGATCTTCTCGAAGGGCGCGAAATGACACGAGAAGAGCAGAAAATCCTCGAAGAGATCCTGGCAGAAAAAAAGGGCCAAGACGCTTGATTCGCTGGACCTTTCGCGGATCTATGGAAGAATCTCCAAGCCGCGACGAGGGGATCTCCTCCGCCGGCGGAAAGAACGCATTTGGGAAGGATCCCGCATTGACTCGCCCGATTGGGCGTGCTAACGATTCGTTCCATTTTTCAATAAGGCTTTCGACGTGAGCAGCTCCGTACCCCAGATTCAAGCCATCGAACGCGCCCAGCTGCGCGAAGTCGCCCCCATCCGCCCCGGCGACTCGGTCCGAGTCCACTTCCGCATCCGTGAGGGCGAGAAGGAGCGCATCCAGGTCTTCGAGGGCGTCGTCATTCGCAAGACCGGCGGCGGCGCGCGCGCGACCTTCACCGTGCGTAAGGTTTCCTACGGTGTCGGCGTCGAGCGGATCTTCCCGCTCCATTCGCCGCGCATCGAAAAGATCGAGATCGGCGCCCGCGGTCATGTGCGCCGTGCCCGGCTCTACTACCTCCGCGAGCGCTTCGGTAAAGCGGCGCGAATCCGAGCTTCGCAGAAGGACGGCGCAGCCGAGCAGATTCGCGGCCACCAGATCAAGCGCTGAGCCGCATACGCCGGTTCTCAAAGCCGCCGCTGGAGTCCAGCCGCGGCTTTTCGCGTTTAAGGGCCCGCGCGATGCGCCCTCAACGCGCGACTTGTCACTCAGTGTGACGGAAGGTAGCCTCCTCAAGGCGAGGAGCGGACGCGCATCCGCCACGCGTTGCGGAGACAATCCACCAGAGCAGGCCATGGAGAGGGAAGATACGATGAAGCGCGCATGGACGAGATCGTCGAGGGGGGCGGGTTCGCTCGCACGCTTTTCTCTCATCGCGTGTGGCCTCTTCGCGGTATGCGCCTGCTCCGGAGAAGAGCCCCCGTCAGAGCAGCAATTGCCGGCGACCGAACGGGCACAGAAGGCCGCGCTCGAGGGGCAAGGCGACGATAAAGAAGAAGCGTCCGACGAGGCAGGGCGTCCCTCAGGTCGCTCGGGGACGGGACTCGTCGCTTGCGATCTCTACCTCGAGACGTTTGAGGACTCCCTTCGCTGCCCACAGATTCCAGAGGCGCTTCGCGCGAGGACACAAAGGGTCGTCGATGAGACGCGCTCGAGCTGGGAGCATCTCATAAAAACCGGAGGCGCCGAGGCAGAGATCGAGCGCGCGTGCGAAGAGGCGACCGAAGGGCTCCGCGAGGGAGCGGCCGCCTTTGGTTGCACGATCTAACGAGGGCGATGCGACGCGCCTTCGCCAAGGGGCGGTCTTTCGATCAGCCGTCGATAATCTCGAGCGTCGACTCTTCGAATTCGTTGGTTCCCGGGCGGTGAATGTGCAGGCGGCGTTCCTCTACCTTACCGTCCACCACGCTGACGACGATGAAAGCGCAGGGCCACATTAATTGGCCGTCGGATGCAAAGGTGTAAGCGTCCTCCTCGCTGAAATGCGCCGTCGTATCCGTATGTGAGTGGTAAATGACCTTAATCGGACGCCCGCTCTTTTCGCCTTCTTCAAAACGTCGGCTCGCGCGAAGCTCATTCAGCTTGAAATAAGTGCGGCTCGTGCGCGGAAAGGTCTCGGGATCGAGCGCGTGGTATTTATCCGCCTCGTTCACCTCATGGATGGTCTCGTCGAGGAGAAGGGGGTCTTGCGCCGGGCCGGCGACAAAACCACACGCCTCCGAGGGATAACAGCGGATGGCCTCCTCCTCGATGGCCTTCATGGCCTCTTTCGTGATTCGGAGGTTCCCAGAGATCCAAGGCTTATCACCACTCATATCGCTTCTCCCACCGCATTGGCGCAAAATATCGATCGCCGCGATCGCACGCGATGGTGACGACCACTCGAGCCTCCTCGCGCTTGGCGATCTGAAGCGCAGCCCAGACATTGGCCCCGGTGGAATGCCCGACATAGAGCCCTTCCTCGGCCGCGAGACGATCGCTCATATCCCAGCCCTCATCGGTGCCAACAGAGAGGATCTCGTCGGGGAGGTTCGGATCGTAGATCTTTGGGACGATCGACGAGGCCATATGTTTGAGGCCCTCGAGACCGTGGAGCGCCTCTGCTGGCTCTGCAGCAATGCACACGATCGGACGGGAATGCTCTTTGAGTCGGCGCGTCGTCCCCATGGCCGTCCCGCTCGTTCCGAGCCCGGTCACGAAATGGGTAATCTCATCTCCGACCTGCTCAAGAATCTCACGCCCTGTACCAAGATAATGCGCGAGGGGATTCGAGGGGTTCGAATATTGATCGGGATAAAAATAACGATCGGGCTCTCTTTCAACGAGCTCTCGAACGAGTCGAATCGCCCCATCCGATCCTTCCATCGGATCGCTGAAGATGAGCTCGGTGCCGTAGGCGCGCGTGATCTCTTTCCGCGCTTGGGTCACATTCGACGGCATCACGAGCTGGACCTTATATCCGAGCGCTGCGCCGAAGAGGCTGTAGGCCACGCCCGTGTTTCCGCTCGTTGCGTCGATGAGAATCTTGTCCTTGGTGAGGCGCCCATCCTTGATGGCATCCTTCATCATCTGAAGAGCCGGGCGGTCTTTTACAGAGCCGCCGGGGTTGGCGTACTCGAGCTTCAGATAGATCTTCTTCCCCGGGACCTCGCTCTCGAGACTCCGGAGGCGGACCATCGGCGTATTGCCTACAGCGTCGATGATCGAATCGATCCGGCGATGACGCATCTTCAAAACCCAAACCTCTCAGAGAGCGGCACGGAGGGCTTCCTCAAGGGAGCCGCGCTCTCCATACCCAATCACTTCTTTTATGGCTTCGGCCGCGAGATAGCAGCCACAGATGGCGGCGATCGCCTCATCGAGCATGGACGCCCCCTCTCCGGACGCGTCCACGTTCGATCGCTCGCTTTCGGGCTTCGTGGAAAGGCAATCAAGGATGGCTGAGTCGGGCATCGAAAGCTGCACGTCGCCATCGGGGTTTTCCTCGAGCCCTGCCCGGAAAAGATACTCGCGTGTCCATGCGAACGCCGCATCGGTGCGCACGTCAGTGCACCCTCGCACGGCAAAGGAGGCCGCAAGGAGCTTCCGCACGCCCTCATCGCCGATCTCGTAGACCATGCGATGCCGGGTTTGCGCCGGCGCGTCGCGATATTCTTCCGGGCCCTTCGAGATCAAAGGCCGCCCGCGATTGCCGGAATGATGCTGACGACGTCGCGATCGCGCAGCTCCGTGTCGAGGGCATCGAGCACGCGGATGTCCTCTTCGCCGAGGAAGATGTTCACGCTGCGGCGGACGCCTTTGTCGTCGGCGATGCGCTCCTTGATGCCGGGATGAGCGGCGTCGAGGTTATCGAGGAGATCACGGATCTTCTCAGCCTCGATGGTGACCTCGTCCTTTCCATCGGTGAAGGTGCGAAGGGGAGGGGGAATTCGAACGGTGACTTGGGCCATGTATACCTACCTTTATTCCGCGGTCGAAACCGTGGATGACGATGGGGCTTTTTTGAATGTACCTATTCGGGTGAAATTTTGGCTTCGCCTTGATGGACTCAATTTGGCGCATATCCGCGCGTGCTCAAGTACGTAGCGGGATCGGCGCAAGAAGAGCAGCCTTTGCGAGGAAGAGGGCTCGAGCGCCGAATCGAACCGCTCAACCCTTCATAGCGCAGAAGCCGGCCTCGGACCTCGTTTTCCTGCCCGCTCAAGATGCGGAGCGCAAGGCTCGCCTGAAGCGCTCCGATAAGACCGACGACGGGGCCAACGACGCCCGCTTCAGCGCACGTGGCCGTGGGGCCTGCGGGGAGATCTTCAAAGACGCAGCGGAGGCAGGGGCCGCCTTGGGGGAAACTCGCCATCGTCCAGCCCGAGAGCCGGACGGCGCCCGCGGAAACGATCGGCACGCCGGCCGCGCGCGCATAATCGAAGAGCATGAATTTCGTTGCGTAGTTGTCGGTCCCATCCAGAACGAGGGAAACGCCCGCGAAGAACTCCGCGGCATTTTCCGGAACAACCCGCGCGTCGATCGCCTCGACCGCGGGCGAGCCCGCCTCGAGGAGCCGCGCTTTGGCCGCATCGACTTTCTTCTCCCCGAGATCATCGCGCGTAAAGAGGATCTGCCGCTGAAGGTTGGTGATGTCGACGCGATCGTCGTCGACGAGTCGCAGCCGCACGCCGCTCCTCGCGAGGATCAGCGCCGATGGAGCGCCTAAACCCCCAGCTCCGACGATGAGGACGGGTCGATCATCACTCATTCGCTAAAATACTCAGTGAGACTGAAATACCGCTCTCCGGTATCGGGGAGGAACGTGAGGACGCTTTTGCCCTCGCCGAGCTCCTTGGCCACATCGATGGCGATCTTGAGGTTCGCTCCGGCGCTGATTCCAACTAGAAGGCCCTCGCGGCGGGCAAGCTCGAGCTTTGCGTCCCAGGCCTCACGATCGCCCACCGAGCGGATGTCATCGACCACGGAGGCATCATAGTTCTTCGGCACGAAACCCGCGTTGAGTCCTTGGATCTTGCTCGGGCCGACTTCGCCGCCCTGAAGTACCGGGCTCGATGCGGGCTCGACGGCGATGACGCGGATGCTCGGCTTGAGCGCCTTGAGCGCGCCCCCCACCCCCGAGATGGTGCCGCCGGTTCCCACAGCGACGACCAGCGCGTCGGGGAGCTCGTCGCCGAAGGCCTCGACGATCTCTTTCGCCGTCTTTTCTCGATGGACGCGCGGGTTCGCTTCGTTCTCGAATTGCTGCGGCATGAACGCGCCACGCTCCTCCACAATACGGAGCGCTTCACGGACGGCGCCTTCCATCGCCTCCTCGGGCTCCGTGAGCACGATCTCGGCCCCGTAGGCCTCAAGGAGAGCGCGCCGCTCAAGCGACATGCTGGCCGGCATGGTGAGCACGAGTTTGTATCCGAGCCGCCGGCAGACGAGCGCGAGACCGATGCCGGTATTGCCGCTCGTCGGCTCGACCACCCAATCACCCGGCTTCAGCTTCCCGCTCGCGGCCGCCTCTTCGATCATGGCCAGAGAGATGCGATCTTTAATCGAGCCCGCCGGGTTGAGATGCTCGCATTTTGCCCAGAGGGTGGCAGCGCCTTCGGGGGCGAGGTTGTTGATGCGAACGATCGGCGTCTTACCGACCAATTCGAGTATGGAATCGACGACGGGAGCGCGCTTCATTGTAGACTCAGATCGAATAGACGTACCGGCGCGGCGGGCGGCGCCTCACACCCTGTTCTTCCCCGCGGGCGCAGAGATCCTCAAATGTGATGGCGTCGAAGCAGGCCGTGATTTTCTCGGAAAGCTCCTCGAAAACGCTTTGCGTGACGGCACGGCTCGGTGCGTGCTCATCGACCGCGTCTTCTTCAGTCTCTCCAATGATGATATCGCCTTCGAGCGCGCGGATCACATCGCCAAGCGTGATCTCATCCGGCGCCTTCGCGAGGGCGTAACCGCCGCGCGGCCCACGCTTCGAGTTGACGATGCCCGCGCGCTTCAAATCTTGGAAGATCTGCTCGAGAAATCGGGGCGGAATCGCCTGACGCTCGGAGATCTCCTTGATCTGAGTCGCCTCGCCGTGACTGTGGAAGGCGATGTCGAAGATGGCGCGGACGCCGTAGCGGCCTTTATTCGAGAGCTTCACCTAGGGAGGCTATGCGATTTCCCATCGGTGATGTCAAGAACTCTCTCGTCGTTTCCCGAGATTTCCGCGCGAAAAACCTCGCGGCCGCCGAGCGTTGCGCGCTTGAGGATCGCTTCGCAGAGATCGCCAAAATCGTAGCCCGCACCCGCGGCGATTTTGGGAAGGAGGCTGGTGGGCGTCATCCCGGGAAGGGTATTCACCTCGAGCACATATTCGTTCTCGTCCTCGGTCACGAGGAGATCGACGCGCGAGGCGGAGGTGACCCCGAGTGCGCGTACGGCTCGCTCCGCGATGGTGAGCACGCCCTTATACCGAGTCGGGGAAAGGCGCGCGGGGAAGTGGTAGTCGCTTCCGCCCTCGGCGTACTTTGCCTGATAGTCATAGAAACTCGATTTCGGGACGATCTCGATGGCACCGAGCGCGCGATCGTCGAGCACACCCACCGCGATCTCACGACCGCGGATGAAACGCTCAACCAGGGCGTGCGTGTCGAAACGGAGCGCCTCGCGTACGCGCTCGCGAAGCTCGTTGAGGTCACTGGCGCGACCCGCGCCAACGCTCGATCCGGCCGAGCGCGGCTTGACGAAGACGGGGAAGCCGAAGCTTCCGTGGATCGCCTCGAGCCGAGCGAATTCGGCCTCGGAGCACGTATAATAGGACGGCGTCGGAATGTTGTAGAGACGGAAAAGCTCCTTGGATTTCGCCTTGTCCATGGCGAGAGCGCTCGCGAGGATCCCGGAGCCCGTATACGGGATGCGCATCGTCTCGAGCATGCCCTGGATGGCACCATCTTCACCGAGGGTGCCGTGGAGCGCGATCACGGCGACGTCGATCGGATCTTGGCGGAGCACACGATCGATGTCCTGGTCGACAAAGATCCGGCTCACACGATAACCACGCGCCTCGAGCGCATCCGCGATCGCGCCGCCACTCTTGAGGGAGATCTCTTTTTCGGCACTGGTTCCACCGAGCAGGACGCCGATCTTTTTATCTCTCATGAATTTCTCCTACGGGGATTCGGGGGTTTGTTCGCCGCGAGGCGATGACGCAAGCCGCGGGCTCGCTTTTCGCCCCACCCCGCACGCGCGGATCGGCGCTTGAAGGGGAGGGCACGGCCTGGTGGTGCAAACTCCGAACCAAGAGGCGGGCGGTGCCTTTGAGCGATGAAACTCGAGGGAACCAACCGGGTTAACGTGTCAAATGCGACACATCCTGTCGCAACTCCGCCACGGCGTAGCAGCTTCGAGACGGTGACGTCAAAAAAACTTCACTGCGAAGCGTCGCGAACGGCGAAGCCGACCACACTCGTTGCGCCCGAAGAAGGCGGCTCGACGCGAAGCATCCGGAGATCGACGATGCGCCCGCGGCGAAGTCCGAGGGCGGCGATCGCATGTTCTTCAGCAAAGACCAGTTCGACGATGTCCTCTGAATCGGCCGATCGACAGGCGACATCCACGCTAAACCGTGCGAAATGCGGGTAGCGAGGGCTTCGCCGCGCGGGCGTTCGCCGGAAGCGTCCGTGCCAAGCGATGGCGCATTTACCGATCGAGTCGACGCGAAGCGGCCCACCAGGCGCGAAGGAATCTCGTGCGGCGATCGGAGCGATCTCGGGAGGGGGTGGCGGCTCGATCGGCGATTGCCCCACCGCTGTGAGCAGATCGGCGACGGGCGCGCCTTCAAACCCGCCATTGAGGCTCCGGATCTTGACGCGGATACGCTCGCCTTCTTCGAGTTCGCCTGAAGCGATATGGAACGCTTCGGGGATGAGCAGATCCAGATCGCCTTCACCCGTTGGCGCATAACAGCGGACGAGGCGTCGCTCGATGAAGCCCGCAGGAAGCGCGTGCTGCGCTCTCCGCGGCTGGGCTTCGCCAATATACGAGAGATCGCAAAGAACGATCGCGCCGACAGCCGACTCATCCGCCATGGGGAGCGCACGCGGATCGATTGGCGAATCCCGGTCGATCTCGATCGCTGCGGGGCGCTCGGTGGACTCGCTCTCGGCGCTGCGGCGCTCTCGTACGCTCCGCTCGCATCCAGTGAGCACACCGAGTAGAAAAAAGATTATGATAGGGAATCTCATCCTGAGGTTCTCTGTATTGCCTCGTCCGGACGGCGGTGGTAGCTCACCGCGACGGGGGAGCTGTCTAAGCCACCATAGGCTATTGGATCATTAGAACGAGTGACTTTTACCGAAGCTGCTGTGGAAGTGCTTCGCCTCGTCGGCAAGCCGCTCCATTATAAAAAGATCACGGAGATCGCGATTGAGCGAAACCTCCTCTCGCATGTGGGGAAGACGCCCGAGACGACGATGGCCTCTCGGCTCGCGATGCTCGTCAAAAAAGATCGGGGCGATGCGCCGATCATCAAATTGAAGGCGGGCGTCTTTGCGCTCCGCGAGTTCCCCGAGGAGGTTCTCGCCAATGTCGACGAGGACGCCGAGATCGAGATCCCCGAGCTTCCGCCCGAGCCGAAGGAAGAGGAGGTGGACGAGGAGGCGCGTCGCGCGCTGAAATCCGAGCATCGCCCGCCCGGCTCTGAAGTCTTCCCCGAGGAGGAAGACGATGACGAACCGATCCTCGCGAACCTCGACGAATCCGCCGATGAAGAGACGAACAATCGAAAAAAGCGGCGCCGAAGAGGCGGGCGAAGAGGCAAGGGCGAGACAGAAGACGCGCCTTCCGAGATCGAATCGCGGCGGGCGGAGTCGCGACGTGGACGGGAGCGCTCCGAACGCAGCGAGCGACGCGACGAGCGCGGGCGAAGCGGCACGCGCCGTCAGCCCGAGGAGCTCACGGGCGATTGGAATCGGGCGCCCGAACGGGGCGACGCCTCGGGCACCGAGCTCATCGAAGCGATCCGCGATATCCTAGAGCGCGGCCCGAAACGCTCTCGCCGAGCGCGTGCCGTCGCCGAGGATTTGGTAAGGCGCCGACGTTTGGTCGGGACGGGCGAGGCGCTCGCGCCGACGGTTGCTGCCGCAGTGCGCGCCGACATCTCGCGGCGTAAGAGCTCGGGCGGTCGGGCGCGCTTCCGCATCGAAGACGATGCGATCTCGCTTGTGGATTGGGAGCTCCCGAACGACGCCGTCCGCGCAGAGCGCGATGCGGCGCGTTTTGCCGCAAGGCAGCGGGATGCGATCCGCCGGGATTTCCTGCGTACGCTTAGCGATCTGCCCACCAGCGGTTTGATGGAGCTGCTCGCGAGTTGGCTCAACGCGATGGGTGTCACCGCACTCCGCGGCGTCAAGCGCGAAGGGAGGATGGCAGGCGTCTATCACCTCGCCGGCATCCTTCATCGGGGGCCCGTCGCAATCCCGCTCGCGATCGTGGTGGTGCGGAACTCGCCGATTACGCGCGATCTCATCCTCGATGTGCGTGGCGGAATCCATCATTATGGAGATGCGCGGATCGCTTGGATCGTTTCGCTCAAGGGAAGTCAGCCCGACGCCCGAAGGGAGGCGAGCGGATCGCATCTCATTCCCGTCGCGCTCTTCGAAGGAAAAGATCTCACCAAGGCAATGGAGAGAGCGGGGGTTGGGCTTAAGTCCTTCCACCTCCCGATGCTCGTTCCCGATTTTTCCCTTCTCGAATCGCTAAGAGGGCCGGGATACAGCTCGATGCCCGAGCTCCATGACGAGGAGCCGCTGGATTCTTCGAACGAAAGGGAGGAAGAGGACAGCGAGGAGACCGATACAACTTCCGTACGAGGACGGCGGCGAAGGCGCGGCGCGCGTCATGCGGCCGCCGACGAAAGCGGCGAGCACTCGGTCGCTCTCGCGGATGCCGACGATGAAGATGCAAGCGGCGAAAGCGCGGCGAGCGACGAGGAGCCGGAGGATGACTCGGAAGACAACGCGGGCAGCGCACGCTCGCGGCGTCGTGGTCGAAGGCGAAGAAGCTCACGTGAGGCGCGCCGCATGGCCGCTGAAAGCGAGCACGACGAGTCGACCGAAGACGAGTCGGCTGAAGACGCGCCCTTCGAAGCGGACGCTGACCGAGAGGCTTCGGAGATCGAGCCCGATTTGGAAGAGGACGTGGACGAAGAGGACGTCGAGGCGATC